>JAZGFW010000241.1:0-4220 GCA_036479895.1 Cocleimonas sp.
TACTCTTTAAAACATTCTGCTAAAGACGCCCCTTCAAGTGACACAAGGCTCTGATAACGCTCGCCCTTTTGCGCGCCTTTCTTAGGGGTGTTTTCAACACTAATCACCATAGTGCCTGCGCCGAATAACTCATTGAATGAGCTCTCAGGTAAAATTTCTCCGTCCCAATGGGCTATACCGCGGATACCTCCGTTTGAGTTAGCTTGAACGACCAACATCGTTACGGGTTGAGTCCCCCTAATTTGTAGCGTTAATGAGCCATCAAATTTTAAGGATTCTGCCAGCAAACTAATTGCCGCTAAGGCTTCACCCAGTACTTTACGTACAGGCGCAGGATAATGCGCGGTGTTTTGAATAGTCTGCCAAGACGTTTGGAGTGAAACCCATTCGCCACGAATGTGAAGATTTTCTAGTAAAAAGCGTTGTAATTTGTCCATTTCTTCCAAGTATCAGTAAAGATAAATAAGAATTTTACCTCAGTTATGAAGCATTATGAAATATTCTTGAGTGAGACCGCTCAAGAGATATAAGGGATAAAAACTCAACTCTCTATGAATATTAATCGGTAACAGCCAGCACCTTTAATACAGCGTTAGGTAACGTAGAGTCGCAAACGTAGAGTTGCAAAGAAGTACTATAACTCAGCGATCTCTGCGAAAACCTCCGCACTCTGCGTTAAAAAGACAATTTTCTATAATGTGAGACCTTTTCATGAGTCGATGGAAAAGAACCAACAAAAAGTCATTAAATTTCAGCCCTTTTTACTCCTCACCTGATTCGTGCAAAGGTCTCAATCTATGCTAAATTATGCCTATAATATCTAGGAATCGATTAAATATGGACATCAGTGATTACAGACGCGAATACAACAAAGGCGGGCTTAACAAAAAAGATCTAGACAAGTCCCCTTTTACACAGTTTAAAAAGTGGTTTAAGCAGGCAATGGAAGCTGATATTCCAGATGCTAGCGCCATGAGCCTTGCCACTGTTTCTGTCGATGGAAAACCGACCCAACGTACTGTTTTACTCAAACTATTTGATGAGAAAGGTTTTATTTTTTTTACCAATTACAGTAGTTTAAAATCACAGCAAATGGAAAAAAATGCCAACGTATCATTACTATTCCCATGGACAGAGCTAGAACGCCAAATTGAAATTAACGGCACAGCAACAAAAATCAGCACCGCTGAATCCCTCAAATACTTTTTATCTCGGCCACGTGGTAGTCAACTTGGCGCATGGGCTTCGACTCAAAGTTCACCTATAACATCACGCCAAATCCTTGAAGGTCAGTTACAAAAAATGAAAAATAAATTTACGCACGGTGAAATCCCTTTACCTGACTTTTGGGGTGGTTATCGGGTTGCGCCAGAAACGATTGAATTTTGGCAAGGAGGCGTGAATCGTTTACATGACCGCTTTGAATATAAACGGGTAGATGGAAACTGGGATATTCAAAGGCTACAGCCTTAATTATTCCTCCTAAGTACAAAATGAGACCTTTGCACGAATCAGGTGACGAGTAAAAATGACTAATATTTCACTGCTTTTCGTTGAAAAACTTGCTAATAACTCGTTATTAGCTTTATTTTCCGTCTCAATCAGTAAAATATTAGCCTATTTTTCTTTCGCCACTGACTCGTGCAAAGGTCTCAAAATAAAAATATTGGCTAAAAATCAATCAGTTTAATTCTGTCGCTTATCAATTTGCTTAATTACTATATAATGCGTAAAACTCAAATATAAAACTATAATTAAGGGCTATTGTTTTAGTTTTAAAAGAATAAGAACCAAATAACTGCAGGTAGGTCTGACTGATCTAACGCTTCTTATTTTATAACTAAAACAAATTATAATATGAATGGATTCATAGTTAAAAAATTTACCGCTATTCTCACATTAGCTACATTAGGCTTATTGCTATTAAGTCTTTCTCCCAGTGTCTTTGCCAACCCCGCCAACCGAACAGCACCGTTGGGGATGAATACCAATGAAGCACTTGAGGTTGATTCTAGCGTACCTTTTATTGATTTATTTCGCTACACCTTACCCTTTGATGAGGCTCGTCCTTGGTTTACCAAAGGCAATGTGCGCTTTGATAAAAACGGTTGGCCACAAAATTTAAACGGCGGCAAAGCAGGTACACGATTTTTAAGCCATGTGCCCGTACAGGCTTTACCACAGGGTGAGTACACCGTATTGTATGAAGGTGAAGGGAAGATTCGTTATGCCGCCAGTGCTAAGTTGATTAAACATACCCCAGGTAAAGACATCATCCGTTTAAAGCCTCAGCCACAAAAAGGGGAACTATACCCTTCTTACACGGCTACATTGTTTATTGAAAAAACTAACCCTGCTAACCCGATAAAAAATATTCAAATTTTAATGCCTGGTGGTATTTGTAAAAACAATCCATTTAAACGTGTTAATGCGCAAAATCATTGCCCGCCAAATCAATATTTATCCTTTGAAAAATACGGCAAAATCATTACGTTTAATCCTGAATTTTTAAACTTTATGAAAGATTTTAAAGTTATTCGTTTTATGAACATGGCAGGCATAACACGTAATAATATTCGCTTATGGAATGATCGCCCCACATTAGAAAAAGCCACATGGGGCGGTAAAGAAGGTGTGCGGGGTGTTCCGCTAGAAATTATGATTAAGCTGGCTAATATCCTTAACGCTGACCCTTGGTTTAATATTCCTCATAATGCGGACAACACCTTTGTCTACCGCTATGCACAAATGGTAAAACAGCAACTGCGCCCCAATTTACGTGCATATATCGAGTACACCAATGAAGCTTGGAATAATATATTTGTACCGCAAGCAGAACATATGAAGCAAACAGGTTACAAACTCAAACTGGATAAAAATCGTAATATCGCTGGCTCTAAATATTATTCATTACGCAGTGTCCAAATTTTTAAAACCTTTGAAAAAGTCTTTGGTGGCACACAACGTTTGATACGTGTGATGGGTGGCATGACGACCAATACACGACTCACTGAAACCCTGCTTGGATTTCAAAATGCATATAAATATGTCGATGCTATTGCTATTGCGCCCTACTTTCATTTTCCGCAAAAGAAAATGTCATCCATTAAAAGTGTCAACGATGTTTTTAAAGAGCTTGCTGCAACTGACAACCGTTACTCCATCAAAAACACACTTGAGTTTGTAAAAAAACAGGCACAAGTCACTAAAGGCTACGGGGTTGATTTAGTGGCTTATGAAGGCGGACAACATTTACTCCATCATAAAACACACTCAATGACGCAAGGTGCAACCCCTCACTTATACAAAGCCAATAAAGACCCGCGTATGACTCAAGCTTACTATCAGCTTTTAGCAGGCTGGAAAAAAGTCGGAGGAAAGCTATTTATTCCTTTCTCTGCACCACGCCCATCAACATGGCATGGAAGCTGGGGCATAAAAGAATATATTACCGAACCCATCAGTAAGGCACCTAAATACCGCGCCTTACTCGGTTTCAGTCACGGCAACCCTTGTTGGTGGCCTAGCTGTGCTGGGGGGGCTATCGTACGCCATAAAAAGCCTAGTCGTATCCCAAAGCATCTAATATCTGGTCACCGTGACAAAGCCAATGCTAAGTTTGTGGTCGTACCAAAACAAAAGATGGGCACGAATACTTTGCATCAAGTTCCAGCAAAAAACATCAATACGATGATTCAAGGTACCATTTCAAACCCCCGCGATTTAACCGCAAGATGGCGTGCCAATTGGGATGATAAATTCTTACATGTTTGGGTGGGTATTATTGATGATACGCATGTGTCTGACTCAAAAGAATTATGGAAAGATGATTCTATTGAAATTTATATTGATGCCGATGCAAGCCGTAGCGAGACCTATGACGAGTTTAACGACTACCACCTTAGCTTTCGTTTAGGCGACCCTAAAATTACCCTTGGCGGAAAAACACCGAAAGAAGATATTAAAGCCATTAAGTACAATATCCGACAGAACCCCTCTGGTTATAATTTAAGTGTTTCTATCCCTTGGTCAACACTTAGGGTTGTGCCCAAAGCAGAGCATCAAATTGGCTTTGAAATACAAGTAAACGATGATGATAATGGTAGCTCACGTGATGCTAAAATTGCATGGAATGCCAATCAAGACATCGCTTGGAAAAATCCCCGAGTATTTGGTGAGCTAATTTTAGAAGATGAAATAAACACTTCAAAACCTGCTAA
>JAZGFW010000242.1:0-5955 GCA_036479895.1 Cocleimonas sp.
TGAATGAAATAACGCTATTTTCTATCATGAGTGGTCTTCCTCTGGTTGGTTTTGATTGCAAGTTACAATCTTCCAGATAGACCGCTTTTTTTCAACTACTCATACACCAGATTTGGGCATAACTCGATATGACCTTGCTTCTAGCAACTTCTATCTTTCCTTCGGAAAAATCCAAGTACTTTTTGGCTCTTGGTGAGCCTTAAAAAGCATTATTTAGAAAAAACTGTATTAATCTCTAAGCTAATTTTATCACCCGCTTTTACAGGCTTCTTATCTGTAAATAGATCACCATTTTGAGCAATTGGTTGGCCACTCAATGAAATTCTTGCACCGACTACAACCTCCGGAAATGCCGATAATTTCATCGTAGGCATCATTGCCATACTGTCATCAAGAAATACCTCAAACGGTAAATCTTTTACCTGCTTTTTTGCAGCGGCTAAAGGCATTGGAGGTCCACTTAAGGCCTTTGCATAGACAAATACAATATCTGTAGGCTTTACTTTCTCTTTCATCTCAGGCGATAAAGAAACTGTTACGCTAATCCCTGCAGCTTTAGCTTGATCAGTTTTAAAGGGGTGTTGCTCACCTTGTACAGAAATAGGAGGTTTTATAGTAGCGGTTACAGCCCCTAAACTTTTCTTCTGCTCAGGCGTTAGCTTTGTCATGGCTTCTGTGATTAACGAGTTTACTTCTTGTGTTTCTTGCGGGTCTTTAATTTGTAACAGAACTTTCTTCCAACGCTCAATTGCTATTAGGTATTCACCCTGCTGACGCGCAGCCATGCCACCTAACCATAATGCTGTTAGATTATTCGGCTCTATCTCTAAAGCCTTATTCACTAACTCTACGGGACGACCCGTAATCTCTCCATTATTTGTCATTGCAAGTGAGTCTGCCAGTGACAACATAATATCAGCTGATTCTGGCTTTAATTTTAAAGCTTTATCGTAAGACTTTGCAGCTTGTGGATAACGCTTCACCACCATATATGAGCGTCCCAGCATAAACCAACCCTTTGCATTATCGGGATCTGCTTCCATCTTTTTTTGCAAGCCCGCAATCATCGTATCAATATCTGGCGTACCATCTGCATTTTTAGGAACATTATTATTACTACGCGTCTTAACAACTTGTTTAGAATCGAATGATTTTGTAAAGGCGGGGTTCCCTACAAGTGAATACACAGGAATCGCAATCGCTGGAATTAACAAAGCAATCAACCCAGCGCTTAAAAGTGACCCTTTTGCAGGTTTTGCTTTTACATCACCATCACTCACATCAGAAAACAAAGACTCCTCGATTTCATCACGACTTGTTTGGTAATCATCGCTTTCAATTTCACCTTGCTTGAATCGAGTTTCTAATTCTTTTAATTGCTCGTTGGCGATAAAGATATTCTGCTCGCGACGACCATCCTGTACATTGTTGTTCTTTCGAATTAATGTGGGGAAAACAAAGGCTAATGCGATTAAAGTCAGTATCGCGCTAATAATCCAAAACATAGGGAATCTCTTTTAAATTGATCAAGGTTAAATGTATAAGTCTTAGGGGATTTCTGCTTATTCTTTATCTATGGCAGAGAAGACCAGTCATTTTTTTGTATTCGTACTCAGTAGCTCGCGTACCTTTTCTCGGTCTGCCTTACTCAACGTCTCTGTCGTTTGTGTTTTCTGCTTACGAATTAACTTAAACAACATATATAAACTCAAAAACAAAAAAACAGGAGGCCCAATCCAAAGCAGTAAAGTTTCTGCTTTAAACGGCGGTTTATACAAAACAAAATCGCCATAGCGTGCTGTCATGTATTTAACGACATCATCACGAGAGCCTCCTTTAACGACCATATCATAAGTCTTTTCGCGCATATCAGAGGCTAGTTCAGCATTTGATTCAGCCAAATTTTGATTCTGACATTTAACACAACGCAGTTCAGCGATTAATTGTAAATAAAGTTTCTCTTGTTGTTTATTTTCAAAGCTGTGAAATTCTATTTTCACTGCATAAGTAACAGGCATCAAGGATAACAATAGTACGAATAGCAGCGGATGTTTTAACCAAGCCATCATCCCTCCTCCTTACGTAACTTTTCAACTAAAGGAACTAAAATATCATCAACTGCTTGCTGATAAACAGGACCCGTAAACTTGTAACGAACGATACCTTTTTTATCCATCACAAAAGTTTCTGGTACACCTACTACACCCCAGTCAATACCTGCCATACCTTTTGTATCAACTGCCACAGCATAATAAGGATTGCCTAAACGAGAGAGCCAGTTTACAGCATCATTCCCATAATCTTCTGTGCCGTAGTCTTTGTAATTTAAACCAATGGTGGGGACTTTTTCTTTTGCAATAAATCGAGTTAACACCGCATGTTCAGCACGGCAAGACACGCACCATGATGCCCATAAATTAAGCACCCAGACCTTACCTTTCATTTCTTCAACGGAAATAGTCTGGTCAGGCTTATACAATCGAGGCAGTTTAAATTTAGGGGCTGACTGACCAATAAAGGGAGAAGGAATAAGCTTTGGGTCATTGGATAAACCAAACAGCATCAAACCAATTAGCGCCATGAATGCGGCTAAAGGAATAAAGAACTTTTTATTCATACCGTTACACCATCTGTAACTTTACTTTTAGAGCTACTCTCATCGACCACATCCACGACTATTTTGCGCATTCTACGGTAGCGTTTATCTAATGCCGCCAGCAGACCACCAAAGCCCATAAGTACGCCACCCAACCAAATCCAACGGACAAAAGGCTTATGGTAAATACGGAAGCTCCAAGCATTTTTACCTAATGGCTCACCTAAGGCGACAAATAAGTCACGAGTAAAACCAGCATCAATCCCTGCTTCTGTCATCGGCATAGCATCACGGCCATAATCACGCTTTTCTGGGTGAATGGTAGTGATATGTTTTCCATCTTGCGTAATAACCATGGTGGCGCGGTTGGCGCGGTAATTTTCAACTTTATGAGATTCAACACCTTCGAAAGCAAATTTATACCCTGCCATTTCGTAGCTTTGTCCTTTTTCAAGGCGCACATCTTTTTCTGTATCGTAAAGTGATACCAAGGTAATTCCTACAACCGTCATCGCCATACCAATGTGCGCAATGACTGAACCCCAGCTCGCTAAGGGTAGTTTAAAGGGTGAGCGGCCTAAGTTAATCACCCACATTAGTGCAGATAGTGTAATCCAGCTCCCAGCAAACAAACCCAACACTGTTTTATAGTTAAACTCAGACACCACAAGCAATGGCAACACAAAGGCCGCAACCAAACTTACTATCAATGGTATCCATGTCTTCTTTAAAATTCTTTGTATTGAATCATTCTTCCATCGCAGATGAAAACCAAAGCCCATCACGAAAAACAAGATAATTCCTAGAGGCACCATCACGCTATTAAAGTAAGGAGGACCTACTGAAATTTTACCTGCTCCC
Organism: Cocleimonas sp.; assembly: GCA_036479895.1. GTDB lineage: Bacteria > Pseudomonadota > Gammaproteobacteria > Thiotrichales > Thiotrichaceae > Cocleimonas. The sequence goes on from JAZGFW010000242.1 coordinate 3,458, forward strand.
AAGGCATCAATAATCAAGGGATACAATGTACCCAGTAAGACGGTTGCAGTCATTACCAATAAAATCACATTATTAACCAGTAAACCTGACTCACGTGAAATCAATGAGAATGAGCCAATCGAACGCAACTTATGCGCACGAAAAGCAAATAGGACTAATGACGAGCCAATAACCACCAATAAGAAAATTAGGATAAACAAGCCGCGACCTGGGTCAGACGCAAAGGAGTGTACCGAGGTCAGCACGCCTGAACGTACTAAGAATGTTCCTAATAAGCTAAGAGAGAAGCCTAGTATGGATAATAAAATTGTCCATGTTTTAAAAGTGGCTCGTTTCTCTGTCACTGCTAATGAATGAATCAAGGCGGTGCCAATTATCCATGGCATTAAAGAAGCATTTTCGACAGGATCCCAAAACCACCAACCACCCCAACCTAGTTCGTAATAAGCCCACCAACTGCCCAAAGCGATACCGAAAGTTAAAAAAGTCCACGCTATATTTGTCCAAGGACGTGCCCAACGTACCCAAGAAGCATCCAGTGATCCACCGATCATCGCTGCCATTGCAAAAGAATACGCGACTGATAAGCCCACATATCCCATATAAAGCATAGGCGGGTGAATCGCCAAACCAAAGTCTTGCAATAAAGGATTAAGCTGACGCCCTTCTAAAGGAATTTGTAGAAGACGCTCAAACGGGTTTGAAGTCACAATAACAAACAACATAAAGCCCACACCAACTAAACCCATAATGCTTAGTACGCGAGACAGCATAATCGGTGGTATGCCTTTGCTGAAAAAGGCAACGGCTGCGCCCCAGCCGGATAAAATCATCGCCCATAACAATAATGAGCCTTCGTGTGCGCCCCAAAGTGCGGAGACTCGAAATACGGTAGGCATTTGGGTATTCGAATTATTCGCAACATACTTAACGGAGAAATCACTAATAATGAAAGCGTAAAGTAAACAAGCAAAAGAAATAACTAAAAAGAAAAGTTGCCCGTAAGCAGCAGGTTTAGCCATTGATACCCAATGTTGCTTGCCTGTAAGCGAGCCCCATAATGGGAAAACACCCTGCACAATAGCTACTGACAGGGCAAGGATTAAAGCGAAGTGCCCTATCTCAGGTATCATAGTTTTTGACTCTTAATAATAGCATTAACTTCTGAACCATCCACTTTAATAGGTGCGGGCGTGTGCTCTTTAGCTAGCACATCTTTTAACTCTTCTGGCATGTATTCTGAATCATGCTTAGCCAACACTTCTTCGGCGACAAATTCTCCTTTATCATTCATTTTACCTCGTGATACTTGGCTTTTTTCTTCTTGAAAAAGATCAGGAAGGATATTGTGAGTCACCACGGTTATTTCATTGCCGCGATTATCGGTCACGATGAAACGTGCTTCTAATATTTTATCACTGCGTTGAAGGCTACCTTTTTTAACCAAACCACCCAGTCTAAAAACAGTGCCTGCAGGTACTTCACCAGCCAACACTTGCTCAGGTGCATACAAATAATTTAAGTTACCTTCCATTGCCTTACTAATCAGTGCCGATGCGCCACCGACCGTTAGTAATGCTAGTAAAACAAATACAATACGTCTATTTCTTGCTTTCATAATCTTTACCTTAAAAAGCCTCTTTAAATCTATTTATGCCTGACATTACTGACTATCAACACTGTTATCATGCTTTTGTCTATCTTCAAGGCGCTTAAAACGTCTTACTTCTTGAATAACTGATCGTCGCTTTATGGTTAAGAGTAGCGGCTCTAGCAACATAAAAAATAATGCGGCTCCCATAGCGCCTAAAATGTAGCTGGCGTACTTACCTAAAAGAGTACCTAGTAGCGCAGTCATTTGTTCATTTCCTTCAATTTAGACACCCAGCTTGTCTTTCGTTCACGCTCTAAAATAATATTTCTAACGCGCATAAATATAGCTGCAAAACAGTACATCCAAAAACCTAAAGTTGTCCAAATAATGCCTATCATAATATTTGGTTCAATATTCTTCATTGATGATTCTTGATGCAGTGAAGCACATTGTGTCGGGTCGGGGCAATTAACCGCAGAATATATAACGGGAACTAGCGCCAAACCAACCAACGCCAACAATGCCGATGCTTTATCCGAACGGCGTGTATCTTCAATTGCTGACTGCAACGCAATATAACCGATATAAATAAAGAGCAAAATGAGAAATGTCGTTAGTTTAGGATCCCAGTCCCACCATGTCCCCCAACTCGTTTTACCCCAAACTGCACCCGAAATAAGCGCAATTACCGTCATAAACGTGCCGGTAATTGAGGTGGCAGATGCCATCATATAAGACAAACGTGTGTTAAAGACTAGACCAACCAACGCCCAGAAAACCATCATGACATACAACCACATCGCCATCCAAACGGATCCTAAATGAACGTAAATGATGCGATAATACTCTTTCATACCATTATCGAGAGAGTTTGGTGTTTTGAAAAACCCCCAGTAAAAGCCAG
>JAZGFW010000243.1:0-6507 GCA_036479895.1 Cocleimonas sp.
GCTAAGCCAACAGCAGAAGAGTTAGCTAAAGCCCCGCACCATTTGATCAGTTTTTTAGACCCATCCCAGCCGTATTCTGCGGCAGATTTTCGTAAAGACGCTTTGCGTGAAATGAAAGACATTACCGCTAAAGGTAAAATCCCCGTATTGGTGGGCGGTACGATGCTTTATTACCGTGCTTTAGAAAATGGCTTGGCAGAATTGCCAACAGCAGATAAAGAAATCCGTGAAAAGTTAAGTAATGAAGCCAAAGAAAAAGGCTGGGGCTTTTTACATCAGCGCCTTGTCAAAGTTGACCCTGTTGCTGGCGAGCGTATTCATCCTAATGATCAACAGCGTATACAACGGGCGCTGGAAGTTTATGAGTTAACAGGAAAACCACTGACGACGCTTCACAAAGAAGCAAAAATTGATGCATTACCCTATCACTTAATGAAAATAGCTTTAATCCCCGAAAGTCGAGACTGGATTCGAGAACTTGCCAAGACTCGTTTTGAACAAATGCTTAAACAAGGCTTTATTGATGAAGTCAAAAAGCTCCATGCACGCAAAGATTTAAATGCTGATTTACCTGCGATGCGTTCAGTGGGTTATCGTCAAGTGTGGGATTTTTTAGAAGGGAGGCTAGACGAAGAAGAAATGATAGAACGCGCCATAATCGCCACACGTCAACTGGCAAAAAGACAGATGACATGGATGCGTTCAGAGCCTAATGTGACACGTTATGATGCTAAAGATTATGTGTTGAATAATATCGTTAGTGATATCAAGCTATTTTTAGGCTGACTGTTAATACTCTAAAGTTAAGTGCCTGCGATACAATGCAGGCACTTAAAAGAAGCCAAATAATGTGTATTACTTATCTGTTAAAGCTTTCATGAAGGCAATAATGTCATCTTTATCTTGCTGAGTCTCAAAGAAGTTTTCACGTTCATATTGAGTGAATACGGTTTCTGGAACTTCTGCAGGACGGTTAACAGTGAGCGTGGCGTTATAAAAATCAACAACCTGTTCGAGCGTATCAAAAGCGCCATTGTGCATATAGGGTGCAGTAAGCTCAATATTACGCAAAGTGGGTACTTTAAATAGACCTTTGCCCTTTCCAGGTGGATTGACACTATGAGGGCCTTTTGTGGCATCCGCTGGGGCAGAGCCTAGACCAAAATCTTTAAATTTTGAATCAGCGGCTAATAAAGGATTTCCTTCTTGGCTAGGAACACCAATATTTTCATATTCAAAATTAGTGAATACTTGCGCACCCAATAATCGCTCAGGTGTAAAATGACAATCTGCACAACCGCCACTAACAAACAACTTTTCACCTCTTTTTTCACTGGCAGTGAAAGTTTCAGTACCTGCTTGAACGGTATCCCATTTTGATGTGAATTTTGAAAATATTCGAGTGCGTTCAAATGCTGCAATTGCTTCTGAAACTTGTACAAAAGCTTTATCTACATTATTTAAAGCGTTTGCACCAAACACAGCTTTAAATTCATTTGCATAATCTGCACCTTTCATTTTATTAATAAGTGTCGCTTTATCAGGGTTACCCATTTCTACAGCGTCTAAAAAAGGTTGTCTCGCCTGTTCTTCAAGTGACGTAGTGCGACCATCCCAAAATTGCCCGCCAACTACCTTTCCTCCAAGTAAATTAAATTTGTTTGGTATATGGGCAGCATAAGCAATAGCGGGTGTGTTTCTCCCTCCAAAGTCATTGCTATCAGCGCCTTGAGATGTGGTGTTATTTTGTCGCCTATCATCAAAAGCTCCGCTCGTAATATCATGACAAGTAGCGCAAGATTGTCCTACAGGGGTCGATAAGTTCTCATCATTATAGATTTTTTCACCTAATGCAGAAATTGGGCTTGCTGTAGTATTCATGTTTACTTTAATGGCAACTCTAGCAGTATTAAGGATTTCTGTATTATCCACTTTACCCGAGACTGTTATTGCAGATACATCTTGATTTGTAGTTAAGGTGGCGGAATAACTACCATCATCATTATCTTTTACAGTACTAAGATTGCCCCCTGTTGTACTAAGTACAACCGTAGTTCCTCCTTTTATGAGGTTCTTTCCGTTTTTATCTTTTAATTGTACCTTGATTATCGTGCTACTTTTACTGGCCTGATCAATAAAAGTATCAGAGGGTGTGATCAAGGTTTCACTTGCGCTAGCTGTAATTGTTTCATTTCCTATATCAGGACCTCCACCCCCATTATTATTGCTATCAGAACCACTGGAACCTCCGCCACATGCAGTTATTAAAGTAAAGCACGTTATGAGTGCACCTTGCTTAAGCTTTTTAGTTTGATTAACCATATTATTCAACCTTCTAATCTGTCATTAGTTATATAAAGATTTTACTATAAATTTCTAATTTTTAAATAAAAAAAAGAAGCGCCCAATGGGCGCCCCTTTAATAAGAACCTTTATTTGTAAAGCGAAGAAACTTACTTTACCTTCATTCTTGCACTAGCACCATGAACATCAGCCGCTTCTGCGCCTATGTAGTTGGCTCCACCGGCAAAGTTGGGAGGTGTTGAATCATCTTTGGTGTTACTTGTTCTTAATACCGCAATCAACTTACCAGATGCTCCGCCTTCGGTTAGTTCAATAACACCAACACCAGGACAACTACCTTGACCACCGTGGTTTACTGTCACCGGTTTAGGTCCACGTAATGCGACGACAATATATTTACCATCTGGGGTAATTCCCATTAAGTCAGGTGCAGGGTCATTCATTATCATAGCATCACCAGAAGACACAAGATTGCCATCAGTAATTGACGCTGCTTTACAAGGTCCATCACCCGTACCTTTACCATCAGCAGAGGTTAAATCGTATGAGCCGATTTTCTTTTCAGTTTTGGCATCAAAAACTTCCATCACATTTTGAATGCGATCAACGACATGAACGTATTTATCATCCGATGTTTCAATCATGCCATGTGCATCACGACGTGTTGATATTCCTGGTATTTGTCCTGTAAGATTTTCAGCTACGCCACCTACATTTCCTGATGCGGCTGTATTAGTTGCATCTTTAAATACAGTCGTTATTTGTGGCTTTTTAGCATCGTCTAAGAACTCGCCTTTATTTGCTGCTATAGCAATTTTGGTATCATCAACGGTATAGACCGTAAATGTAGACCGAGGAGCGCCTGCCCCTACAGCGGATACACCACCATCTAACCAAACCTTATTATCAATATGAATACCACCACAGCCAGCGCCGTTAAGTTCTTCATTGCCATAAGCGGCAACAGCAGTCATTGGCGTTTGTTTGGTATCGACAACAATTGCTCCTCCTGCACCAAATGTTAGATAGCCCATACCTGTATCAGAAACGATAGGACAAATAATGACACCACCGGGACGTCCACCTTTTGCACTGGTTGTTCCTGTGGCACAACCATTCTCTTTACACTCTCCGTTTGGTAGTGTTTCAGTAGTGATGCCCGTATGGTTGTAATCACCACTAATGGTACTGATTAAATCACCACCCAAAGCATTTTTACCTGAGTAGGCATGTGAAGGTTCTAAGACTAAAGAGGTTGTCCCACTACCGGCACTATAAGCCGCTGAACGATTAAAATTAGCATTGACGATATTGCCATCAGAATCACGAGTGATGTCTATACGCTCCATAATGCGTCCATGCAAATTAGCAACAAACAAAGCGCTTCCATCTTTATTCCAAAATGACATGTGAACCGAACGACCACCTGCAGACTTACCTGTTTTAGCTACTTGCCAAAGCGCAACTGCCACTTTAGTTCGTGCATCCATAATACCTACAAAACCACCGTCACCACCGGTTTTAAACATATTAATATTCATGTACTTTTGTTGTGGGTCAGGTAGGCTTCCATGCATACGAGCAAAGCCCGCACCGAATTTTGTAGACAGTTTCGTGCCAGTTTCATCTGTTAATGCACCTGGAAATACGGCTTCCATTTGGCAAGGGCCCATGCCAGGCTTATCTGCATCAGCACCACAGCCCATTGGTTTTGCTTTGTCGCCACCATTGATTTGGCCGACTACATCACTACCATCCCAAATATACATAGCACTACCTTTTGTACCTAAGGCTGTTGCACCTGCTGTTTGGTTGGATTGATCTGTTCCCCATATTTCATATTTAAAGAGAGGGGCTGAAGCAGGTGGGTTTCCACCTGACTTAAGTGATGATTTTTCATCATCACAAGCGCTTAAAAATACTGAGCCTGAGGCTACAGATACTGCTAATAAAATAGAGCGGTAAAGTTTATTGTTTTGCATATTATTTAATCCTCCTAGATTAAAAATGTTTAGTATAAGAAACACCAAAGGCATCTTGATGCATTTCAATGTCTGCTGCTGAGAAGTCTGTTAATGGATTTGCGCCAATACCTACTTGTGATCCAGGGGACTTAGGTTGACCGTTACTGTACGTTGCTGTGTCTCCTTTGATTTTATGAGAAAAGGCATGCATATACTGGAAAGCCACATTAGATTTTTTAGAGAGTTGGTACTGCAAACCCAATGTTAAATGGTCTTCTGTGGTGGCTGGTGCCAATACATTAAAAGCAGTTTGATCCGTTGGGATTGGTGCTTTACCGTGGTTATATCCACCCATTAAAGTAATTTTGTTGTTAAATTTATGCTTTATTCCAACTTTTACTACGGTTTGATCCGTCCAGCCAAAACCAGCACCATCATTGTCACCTAGCTTAGGGCCTTTCAGCGGGGCAGATTGCCCTGTAAAAGCTTGACCAACCAGTTGTTGCTGTAAACCTGCTGTATTGTTTTTATTTGATATTGATTTTGAGTCAGTATAATTGATTCTAGCTACATCAAGCGCTACCGTTGTTTTAGGTGTAGGGCTAACAGAAACTCCTGCTGTTATCATACTTGGTACATCAAATTTTCCTTGTTCAGCAAAAAGACCTTTATATTTAGAGAACTTACTCATCGATGCTTTGCTTCGGTAAGCTAAACCAAATGTAATATCATCTCGTATCTTTCCTTGCCAGCCTAATGTGATACCTGCACCTGTCGAGCTATCAGTGCCATTATCTGATAAGTTATTAGGGTCACTACTAAAGGGTTTAAAAGCATCAACCCCTTTAATATCGATACGTTGATAAACTAAATTAAGAGATGCACCAATACTATGGTTAGGGTTGATTTTCATTGATGCACTAGGCGCAATAAAAAGCTGTTCCAAATTAATACTAGTTTTATTTGATTGAGAAAAAATGGGTCTATCGTAGCTAGCGTTCATTCCACCGTTTCCATAAACAGCGATACCTACTGAAAACTTTTTATTTCTTAACTTCTTTTGATATGCACCTTCTGGTGAAACAAACATTTTCTTCTCATTTGCTTTTAGTTTAGCGCCAGAGATTCCATTGTCTCCTGGAATTTGCGCGCCTTGGGGTAAAAATGGATGAAGTGGTTGAGGGAAAAAAGCTGTTAAAGGTAAATCAGGGTGACCTGGACGGCCAGCGTGTTCCATACCTCTATCAGGTACAAAAAGCTCTAAGCCTCCTGTCCAATTATTATCTCCAAATGACATTGATGCAGGGTTTGTTGCAATATTCATTGCATTGTCACTGCCTGCTACGGCAGTTCCACCCATGGCTTTTTGTACCGTACCAAAACCATGTGCCGCATAGCCATTAGTGGCGCTTGCTTGTTGCGATGAAAATGCGAGCACTATGGATGCCGCTATCAAACTTGGTTTAAACATTTTTTGCATATTTTTTCTCCTAGTATGTAGTTGTAGAGCTTGTTGGCTCATTTCTTTTTATTGGCTTAGAAAACAAGAATCAATAGATTAAACTAAATTTTTTAAAGCTGATCTGCGTTAATGCGAGTTAATCTAGTTGATGCTAATAATGCAGGTAAAATACATTTGATATATATCAAAGTCAAATTTAAATTTCTTTAAAATCATATATTTAGATATTAATTATATAATAATAATCTAATAGTGTTGTTTGCTATATAGTTCTTGTTAAAAGGGATTTTAACTGATGTATATCAATGAGGTGCAGGCATATCGATAAGCTTCGAGAAATTCTAGTTACTTGCGCACACTTTTATTAGAGACTTTCTATTAGAGACCTTTGCACGAATCAGGTGACGAGTAAAAACGACTAATGTTTCACTGCTTCTCGTTGAAAAACTTGCCAATAACCCGTGCATTTAAAGTATAAACTCTGCAAGCAGTCGCTAAATTAGCTTCATTTTCCTCTTTAATTAGTAAAAACATTAGCCTATTTTCTTTCACCACTGACTGGTGCAAAGGTGTCTATTAGTATTTCTTTGTTAAAAAAATTAATAATAAAAAATGCCATTGGTCGTCGCTAGTTACTCTTCCTACTGTAGAACACTACCGTTGGGCAATTAGTAAGCAATTGCTTTTTTATTCTTGGTCTAAGTCTGTTATTATCTTTCAACTGCTAAGGATTGCAGGTGAGGCTGTTACCCCGAATAATCAAGAGATTATTTTCAG
>JAZGFW010000244.1:0-2940 GCA_036479895.1 Cocleimonas sp.
CGCCAGATACGCAACACTCGATATGGGTGGCTGGTTAAGCCTTACGAAATACCAATCCTTGGATTTCTCCCATCAGGGACTTTCACCCTGAAAGAAGCGACAAGCTTCGCTTGCCGCACTAACGCCAAGTTCAGTGGCCGCTGGCAGATATACGATAAACTGGGCTAGCATACTGAACTATGATAAAAAATGACCTTTGAAAGCAAACTGCGCTGCCAGCGGTCGACTGGAACTTTTTGTTATATTTCAATGCCTTCTAAAGAAAGGTACTTCAAACTCGTTTCAGCGCTACTTTTTAAAACTAAATAAAATGGCTAAAACTACTAGAGGTTAAAGAAAGTACGAGTTGCAAAGAAATTTGAAATATTCTATCGAAGAACCTAAAGAAAAGCTATGAAGGTAATCATCTATTCATTGGATAATTCGTATAATCTTCATTTTTTCGAAAAAGCAAGTTTGGCTAATATTGCTGTCATTACAATAATTACTATATCTATTAAAAGTAAAAAAGGAATTGGGTTTTCCCATTTATCCATATTAGTTGTGCGATTGTAGTACGGGGGACCACTTCCAAATGCTTCGGCAAGATTTATATAGTTAATGTAAACCCCATATGCGAATAAACATATAGTCGCTATTAATAAACTATTTTTTAACAACATGTAGTTACTGCTTTTTTTGTTATAACTCATTAATAGACAACCTGTAGGTCAATATAGCAATTTGATTGTCTTTTGGTTCCCCTATGGCCACTTGAAGTTTCTAATTGATCCCTAAGGTCATTAATAAACTTATTCATGTGATAAGCGAGATCTATACATCCAATACTACCAGGACTTGAACCGCCATGAATAAAAAACCCTCCTCTTCCATAGGTTTCTGTTTTGGAGTGAGGGTGGATAGTTATACGGTAGTCGCCCCATGCGGCTTCTGAACCGCGTTTGTACCAAGTATTACTCCATAACTCTTTAGGGCTTATCCAATACCGGCCTCTTGGAATAGGTCCCTCATTTGCTTTTTTTTGTTGTTCGACAGAATAAATAAATTTTCCATTTTCAGGTTTGCCGGATACCGCGGAGTAATCGATTCCACGCTGTGTTCTACTTGATAAATTAAGATTACTCCCATCAAACCTGAGAAATAAATTAGCACGCATACAGGGTTGTATTGTTGGCTCGTAACGTTCAGCATCGTACCTACCCATGAGACTATTTAGGCAACTCGCAATAAATAACCCACCCATTCAAATTCCTTGTGGCTGAATATTCATATAATATTTTTTGAGATCTGGATTCGAGTGTCTGTTTATTCTATTGGCAGTGGCCTGAAATGTCTTTTTATCTATTCGGACACCTCGTTCGTAGACCGCTTTTAGTAGTTTTACAACAGGCTTGATACCTTTCCATGTCATTGTCTTCGCCCATTCCAAAGTAATTCTTACCGAATTTAATAAGGTTCCACTCCAATGGTTTTCAAGTATTCCCCAACTCCGTTCAATAGGATTATATTTGCTATGGTACGGAGGATAATAAGCCAGTATGATTTCAATATCATTTTTGTCTGCGAATTCAACCATGCGTTTCATAAACTGGGTTCGATGACTAGAATTTTGCGGACCATTATCCAGATTAATAACTAACTGATTAATATGCCTCAGGCGTTTTTTATTGTCATTCCACCATTGTTCAAGACAGTCAACTATGAAATCACTGGTTTCAAAGGATGTCCCAAAGATGATGGTCAGCAGTCCGGTCATTATCTCCTGAATACCAAAAGGAACAAGCTTAGGTTTGATTCCCATATCATGGTCATCTGCCTGCGTTGCTTTTTTACAGCGTGATGTCCCACCGCGAGATGAGTCACACAGTTCCACTTTAGCTTTGGTGTCTATAGAGATTCGCAACGAGTCTTCGCGCTCATCTGATGCTTTGTTGACCTGTTCAAGATGATCAAAGATAGCATCTGTTTCCTTGACTTTTTTGAGAGGTTTTGCCTTTTGCACTCTACGCAAGCGATAATTCAAGCGATTTAATATATTTCCAATCGTTTTTTCACAGGGCAGGCTACTTTCTTCCCAGTTTTTTTCTGTTATTAAGGCTTCTCGCATCCCTTTGGCCGTTATGCGTGTATATTTAAACGGTGATTGAAACTTTGGGTCTGTTTGACTTTTGGATTCCGCCAGATAACAAATATCAATTTCCAATTGACAATTTTTTTCTTCCTCCTTTTTATTACCTCGTGCTGTAAAATTCTCAATACAGACAATCCCTGTATGCAGTTCTTGTAATCCCAGTTTTACTGTATTTCTATCCCAGCCAAAGGTTCTTTCAGTGAGGCGGGGTTTTGATTTTAAATAATCAATGGCTACTTGTGCCTGAAAAGCTCTTCTTTTGGAGCCGGTTAATTTTTCTGATGCATCTTTTATTGTGGAGATATGCTGTTTTGTTAATAGTGTCATCGATTATCTTTTTTGAGTTACTATTGAAACCGATATAATACAATGATCTGTGGAATATACCTCATGTTTTGGGTGGGTTATTTATTGCGAGTTGCCTTAATGCAAGTACCCACTACATGTAGTATCTTTTGACCGAAACCTGTCGATATAAAGACAAGATGTTGGATTAACTTGTGTTAAGCACATAGCCCTTTTAAATTATTAGTGATAAACAATAGCTTGTGGGAATCGCTTATTAAAAATGTATCATAAAAACGATGTAGAGTTGCTTAAATCATTGTTTTTTAATGTGATCCTGTTTTTAACCCATCTTCGCAGCTTTCAACCCGGCAAGTTATTGATTTATAGTAATCACGCTCTGTACATGACAAAAAATCAGAATGTTGCTGACGCCCTATTGGTTACAGCATTTGGAGGAGCCTGACACAGCAAAGAAATCAATTGTTTCATCATTTTTTTTGATTGGGCAACGCCATTAAACA
>JAZGFW010000245.1:0-2153 GCA_036479895.1 Cocleimonas sp.
AAAGGGTGTTCTTAGCTCTAATAAGGGAGGGATAGAAACTTGATAACGACGACTAAGTCGATGAGGCTACTGATTTTTGTGCTTCTTCTATTTTTTTAAGCATATCTTCAGCTTGTTTGCGTTGTGCCTCCCACATAGCTTTTAGTTTGATGTAGTCTTGCGGGGGCTTAGCCACCTGTTGTTTGACTTCCATTGCTGGAGGTGTGGTGGGTGCGTATGCTGGATTAAAACCTAGAGGCGCAAACATGTCGGATGTGGATGCCTGTGTTTGATTTTCTTCTATTGTTTGACCCATTGTTCTAGCGTTAGTATTTACGTTGCTTATAGTTTTTATTGACGTGTTTTCATTAACGCCAAATGAAATACCAAAACCTAGGTTTGGATTAATCGTACCTTTGTTTAAGCCATTTCCATGATCGCCCATATTCGTGTTGTTAGCTGTTAGATTGTAAGTATTTGAAAATGAGCTTGCCTTGTTGAATCCATCAAACCAATTGGCAGAAGCTGAGCTTGAAAGAATAAGGTGAGTTATAACAGCGATAATACGAAATTTCATAAATGATCCTATTTTAGAATAAGGTTTGCTTACTATTATCCAACAACATGAGGCATTGCTTGAACAGGAGCTCGCTAAGAGGTGCTTAAAAAGCGATTAACTTCCTCAAAAAAAAGGCTAGCCTGTTGAAAGTGGGGTAGATGAGCACTGTCTGGTATTGATATTATTGTAGATGATGGGAAAAGTGAGCTGATTAAAGTGGTATCAGTACCTTGAATATAATGGGAGTTTTCACCTTTTATAAAGAGACTTTTTTTAGAATATGTGTCGAGGGCTGTAGTAAACCCTGCTATTTTTAAATAACCTTTACTTATTTCTGGAAGGTTACAGCGCCACTCAAAGCCTTTTTGATCTTTAATACGCTTTAGGTTTTTCAACATAAAAGTACGTTCAGCGGTATCTTCTATCCATGGCTTCAAATATTCATCCACTTCTTGACGTGATGAGAGCTCAGCAACGGGTGTGCTCATGACACCTTGCAATGTTTTTTGATGCCACAGTGGGTAGGGCTTGGGTGCAATATCAACAATAATTAAACGCTCTACTTTTTCTGCTTGTGCTAAAGCAAGCTGCATAGCTACTTTTCCACCCATTGAATGACCCAGCAAATGAAAAGATTTTAGTTGTTCATTTTCTGCTACTTTTAGTACATCTTCATACATTTCGCGATAGCTCATCCCTTTTAAATGAGGTGAGTCACCGTGATTGCGCAAGTCTAAGGTATAAACAGGTCTAAATTGAGAGAGCTTTTTTGCTTGGGAGCGCCAATTACCCATAGAGCCTAAAAGGCCGTGTAAGATAATAAGAGGTGTTTGTTGTTGTGCCGAAGAACCAAGGTCATCTATGGCTGAAAATAATTTATAATTGAGTAATGGCATTATTAAGATACCTTAAAAGTCTAAACCGCTTTGTTTAGTTTCATCTAATATAGTTTTACGCTCACTGTCATTCAAGTTAGTAATATCATAATAAATCTGATGAGAGACATCTTTAATACCACAAAATGATAATGTTCCATCCGTGACTGGGCGGTGGATTAATTGCAGCGCATCGTTTTCTTCGAAGTATTTCTTTGAACCACCCGCAGTAATGATGACTTTTGCTTTTTTATGTTTCAACAAGCCTTTCACCCCTTCACTGGAATACTCAAAGGCTAAGCCATTGGTTAGTACCACGTCAAACCAGCCTTTTAAAATAGCAGGGCGGTCAAACCACCAAAGCGGATAAATAAATACTAAGCTATCAGCCCATAATAGTTGAGCTTGCTCTTTAGCAATCCGTGTAGGGATATTTCCTTTATGAAGCTCAGAAAGTTCATCAGCACTTAGAATGGGATCAAAGTTTTCTTGGTAAAGATCTTTTATTTGAGTTTCATGTCCAGCATCTTTTAACCCTGCATGAATATTTTCTAATAAAGCATGGTTAAAGCTATTGGCATTGGGGTGTGTAAAAACGAGTAGAACTTTCATAACAATAAATTAGCGAGGCTGGGGAGCGAAGTCTAAAGGACTGCACGGAATCATTCAATTAAACTGTTAATTCTAGGTTAATAGTGATGTTTTATAATCGCCGTTTGCATCGAAGGCTCTTATCAAAA
>JAZGFW010000246.1:0-2480 GCA_036479895.1 Cocleimonas sp.
AGGGCAGAAATGAGAGCAGGATTAGGGTTTTTACGCCGACATTGTAATTAACCTATATAAAACAAAAACTTATTATACATTATTTAAGAGCATAAAGGAACAGGTATAATGTGACAAAGTAGAATTAAACAATGGAAACAATATTTTATCACGGGAACAGCCTTGCCGACAGAAACAAAAAAACAGGCATCAGTTAAACTATTGAGAAATGAAATTAAAGAATTGAACAAGGATCTTGACCGCAAAAACAAAGCGTTAGCCGAAACAGCCGCCCTTTTAGTCCTCCAAAAAAAAGTCAACGTAATTTGGGGAAACAGCGAGGACAGCTTACAATGAAAAAAGAACGTAAAGAAATCACAGGCTTAATAAAAGAAGCTCAGGATGCAGGCGCAAGACAGTCAAAAGCTTGTGAAATCATAGGTATAAGTCCAAAAACAGTGCAACGCTGGAATCGACCTGACAACGTACAAGACGGTCGGTTAGACGCTAAACATGAGCCTAAAAACAAGCTGACGGAAGGTGAGTGTCAGCGTATTATTAACGTAGCAAACGCCCCCGAATACGCCGATCTGCCGCCAAACAAAATTGTCCCTAAACTGGCAGACAAAGGTCTCTACATTGCCTCAGAATCCAGCTTTTATCGCGTACTGAAAGCAGAAAATCAACTGCGACATCGGCAAAAATCAAAGCCAATTAGACAGGTAAAAAAACCGAGAGCACTCGTAGCAACAGCCCCTAACCAGCTCTATAGCTGGGATATTACCTATTTGCCAACCTCTGTAAAAGGTATCTTTTTATATCTTTATTTAGTCATGGATATCTATAGCCGAAAAATAGTAGGCTGGCAAATCTATGAAAATGAATCAAGTGCGCGGGCAGCAGAACGGATGACAGATCTTTGTCAAAGAGAAGGCATTAAGCCTGACCAGGTGACCTTGCATTCAGATAATGGAAGTCCCATGAAAGGCGCGACCATGCTGGCAACACTCCAGCAGTTAGGCGTTATTCCCTCATTCAGCAGACCATCAGTCAGTAATGACAATCCCTATTCAGAATCTCTTTTTCGAACATTAAAATATAGACCGGACTATCCAGAACAGCCTTTTTCAGGATTAACGGCAGCACGAGACTGGATTCAGTTCTTTGTCAATTGGTATAACAAAGAGCATCTTCACAGTGCGATTAAATTTATTGCGCCAGAACAACGTCATGCAGGTAAAGATGAGGAAATACTGAAAAATCGTAAAGAAATCTATCAGCAGGCAAAATTAAATAATCCTAATCGCTGGAGCGGTGAAATTAGAAATTGGGATGTGGTAGAGGAAGTGTATTTAAACCCAGTAAACCAAAAAACTGAAATCGAAGGAAAAAAGGCGACATAATTTTATAACTTTAGGCGACAACTATCTTGAAAAATGCCGGGGGGAAAAATTCCTAAACACATCCAGTACGGTCAGGCGGTCTTTTCGTTCTGTTGTAAAGTAAGCTGAATAGAAGGGGTTGCAGACTATTTGCGTATAGTGGTCTGACCTTTCACGCGTGCACTTGTGTCGTCAATCTGCTGGTAGGAGGTACTGGAAAGTCCCGCTTTAAAGATAGCCGCTTTTTCCTGATGAAAGTCGTCATAGCCTTTTGTCCACTGGTTTGAAATATAAGCGGATGATACTTGGATGCCAAAATTCTGAAAAAAGTCCAGAATACAGCTTTCTGATAAATGACATTCTGATTTTAACAGGGGAATTAGCGAGCGGACACCGAC
Source organism: Cocleimonas sp. (assembly GCA_036479895.1). Lineage (GTDB taxonomy): Bacteria > Pseudomonadota > Gammaproteobacteria > Thiotrichales > Thiotrichaceae > Cocleimonas. The sequence continues at coordinate 1,760 of JAZGFW010000246.1, forward strand.
CCCGTATTCTCCTTTCCCTGCAATATCGCAAGGTAGCTTTCCCAAATAGGTTTTTCCTGTCGACGCTGAGTAATACATCTCTCGGCGGTACTTAACATTATCCGTCACGATCTTGATATCTTGAATAACAAGATCAGAGTAGCCTTTACACTGGGCATCTTCGGGCAAAATGCTTTTGTCTATGGGACATATCTGTTCTCTGTCAATTTTGACGTGGACCAGTTTTGACTGTCGTTGACGTTTCTTTTTTTCTGTCCTCTGATCTGAGTCTTTACTGTCTTTACGTTCCTGCTCTGATGAATGATCGGTTTGTTGAGTATTCGCTTTGATATCAGGTTTTCCTTGTTCACCTTTCAACTCATTGATTTCATCTTTGAGCTGTTGATTCTCCTCTCTAAGTGCTTCATTTTCACTATACAGTTGATCAATCAAGTTGAATAGGCTCTTGAAGATATCTTTTGTGTTGGGATCGGACAGGGAAGCTGTTTCACCTTGTAACTTGATGAGAGTTTCCTGAATATCATTTTTGTTCAATCGTCTTAACCCATTGTCTTATCTAAGATAGGACTATTTTATCATGGGTTTTTTGAGGTGATTTTATGTCCTTACATTGAGCTGTGCGCTATTTTATTTTGCAATCAACGGTTGGCTATTTGTCACTTGAGAAAATACGCTTATTACATTAAGGATGATTGGGAATGGGGCGAAATAGTCGGATAGG
>JAZGFW010000247.1:0-5768 GCA_036479895.1 Cocleimonas sp.
AACCATTCAAATTGTGCCAATCCGTAATAAATAATAAATATTTGGATTAAAAGAGGTGTGCCACGAAAAATATAAATAAAGGTTTTGGCTGGTAAGCGAAGCCATGATGTTGTTGAAGATGCCATGATAGCGAGAGGAATCGCCAATACAAAACCAATAATCAACGAAGTAATAAGTAGCTGTAACGTTAAACCAAGCCCTTTAAAGAGCAAGGGGAGATTATCAAGAATGATAGAAAAATCCATTAATGACTCCCTGTATCATAACGGCGCTCTAACCACTTCATGGCTAAGTCACTGACCGCAGTAATTAATAAAAATAAAGCGCCCACTAACATATAAAAAGTAAAAGGCTGGCGTAAAGTATCCCCTGCTATTTTGGCATTAAAGACCATGTCTTCTAAGCCTATCACTGATACAAGTGCCGTGGTTTTGACTAGTACTAACCAGTTATTAAGAAAACCAGGAATAGCATGACGTATCATCGCAGGAAAAGTAATGTGTATGAAAACTTGCAAAGGCGTCATCCCGAATGCATGACCAGCTTCAATCTGACCTTTGTGAACGGCCATAATAGCGCCACGAAAAGTCTCCCCCATATAGGCGCCAAAAATAAAACCAATGGTTAGAACACCAGCAATAAAAGGATCAACATCAATATATCCCCAACCAAATTTTTCACCGATATTATTTATCAATATCTGACCACCAAAGAAAATCAGCATCATTAAAACAAGATCAGGAATACCCCGGATTACGGTGGTGTAAATAGTGGCGATAGTACGAGAAACTGTACCGCCATAGAGTCTGGCAGAAGCAGAAAGGATCCCTAAAAGTAGGGAAAAAACCAAAGATAACAACGCAACTTCGACGGTTACAATCATACCCTTGAGAATAAGGGGGAGATAACCACCAAAAAGCTCGTTCATAGATAGATAAGTTTAGGAGAAAAATTGCTCAGGTCGCCCTCTAGTTTGACCAAGAGCAAGGCGGGAGGTGCGGAACTCAATATAATAGGTAAGTGAGTACTTCCAACCAAGTCTGTTGCTCAAACTAGAGGGTAAGATGAGTAATTATTTTCCAAAAATGTCAAAATCGAAGTATTTCTTTTGGATTGTATCGTACGTCCCATCAGAACGAATACCATCAATTGCCTTATTAAAGCGATCTGTTAAAGCCGTATCATCTTTGCGTAACGCAATGCCAATACCTTCACCAAAATATTTAGGGTCAGAATAGCTATCACCAATAAACTCATACTCTTTTCCTTTGTCAGAATTTAAGTACTCAAGCAATACAAAAGCATCTGCAAAAACTAACTCTGCACGGCCTGCGTTTAAGTCTAAATAAGCTTCTTCTTGTGTACCGTAGCGTTTAATATCTACGCCTTCACCAAAAGTACCTGTTACAAACTTGTCAGAGACTGTGCCACGCTGTACGCCAACACTTTTACCTTTTAAGCCTTCCGCAGAAATGGTGACGCCAGCACCTTTTTTAGTGATAAAACGTGCAGGTGATTGGTAGTAACGGTTTGAAAAGGCCACTTTCTCTTTACGTTCATCCGTCATCGACATTGAAGCAATGATTGCATCATACTTTTTAGCTAATAACGCGGGGATAATACCATCCCAATCCTGTTTTACTAGCTCACACTTTACTTTCATGTTGCTACAAAGTGCATGGGCAATATCTATATCAAAACCTTCTAGTTTACCGTCCTTAGCGGTTTGACTAAAGGGAGGATACGCGCCTTCAACGCCAATACGAACCACTTCTTCTGTTTTCGTTTCAGGGGGGGGTACATCGGATGATTTACTTTCAGGGGCTTTGCTGTCACAGCCTGAAATAAGTAGTGCGGTTACCGTTGCGAATAAAAGTGATTTAAGTGTTTTTGAAAAGTGAAGTTTGTTTGTCATAGTTTTCTCCTTGTTAACTATTTGATACTAATGCTAATGGTTCTAATGCTACTAGGTCTAATATTAGTACTCTTTAGAAATAAATTGTTTAAATTGTTCTGATTTTGGTTTGGTAAAAACATCCTGCGGTGTGCCATCTTCTACAATGACACCTTCGTCAAAGAATATTACGCGGTTGGATACGTCTCGCGCAAAAGCCATTTCATGAGTAACCACCAACATGGTACGCCCTTGTTCGGCTAAATTACGAATCACTTTTAAAACTTCCTCGACTAATTCTGGGTCAAGAGCAGAGGTTGGCTCGTCAAATAATAATATATCAGGCTCCATCGCTAAAGCGCGCGCAATAGCGACGCGTTGCATTTGCCCACCAGAGAGCTGTGCAGGAAAATAGCCCAGTCTATCTGTCATATTAACTTGCGATAAGTATTTTAAGGCACGGTCTTTGGATTCTTTTTTAGATAATTTGAGTGCCGTTTTTAAGCTGATGGTGACATTATCTAATACGCTCATATGAGACCATAGATTAAACTGCTGAAAGACCATTGCCATGTGAGTGCGTAAACGGCGGACTTGAGTTTTATCAGCGGGAGCTGAACTGCCGTTTTTATATGGGATAACACTGATTGTTTCACCACCCAAGCTAATGGTTCCGCTCGTGGGTATTTCAAGAAAGTTGATACAACGCAGAAAAGTACTTTTACCTGAACCGCTTCGTCCTAAAATAGATATTACATCGCCTTTTTTCGCGTGCAGTGAAACGCCTTTTATGACCTCTAGTGAGCCAAAGCTTTTATGTAAATCGGTGATTTTTAGCACAATGCCCTAAATTAAGTGGGTAGTGCGTTTTATTGTAGTCTAATTGATAAATTAAGCAGGTTTTTTTGACTTTCTTTGCACAAAAAAGCCTGCTTGCATTAAATACTAAGCAGGCTTTTTAGGTACAGCTAAAACTATATACGTAACATATGACTAGCAATAGTCATTAATGCAACAAATAATACGCTACCAACCAGTGATTTAACAATAGGTGGAAAAGGCATGCAAACTTCGCTATTAGTTTGCTCGTAGGTATTCTGGCCTAGTAGGCTTTTTATAAAACATTTCATTGGGATGCTCCCCCGTTATATTTAATTGTTATAAGACAAGCTGTTTGTACTTCTTAGTGATTAAAAGTTCAAATTTATTTTCTGATACCGCTAGTTACCAGATGTTGAACATAAAAACACTAACATCATTACAAGAAAAATACTTCCACCGATTAATGATCTAACAAGAGGAGGTAAAGGCTCACACACTTCGCTCCCTTCTTGTGCTGGTAATTTTAAGCCCAGCAAGCTACTCATAAAACATTTCATTGGGATGCTCCCCATAGTAAATTTAATTTTTACTTCTGTTGGACTTGATTAATCCGCTATTAATCAATTAAGCCAATGCATCTATTAAAATAGAAATCGCATTAATCAATTCTAGCAAAGGTAATGTGAACTCACAATGAATATAATTAACTATTTTATAATATTCTAATATAGTTAATTATTAATATAAATGATTTTAAAGGGGATTTAGTGTGATTCCCATAATAGGCTTCTCTAAAATAATGAGTTCAATTATGTCGGCGTTTTTTTTGACGAGGTCATACTGAGAAGGAAGATTGGGTTACGGCGCGCAAAATTACGCTGGAACTTTTCCATCGCTGATTATAGAAGGTGAAGAGTACAGGTTTTACTATCTCGTGCGATCCTATTACTCAAAGCTTCTAAGTAGTATAATTTTTCTTAAGGCCCCTCATCATCCCGCTTTTTCTTAGCTTCAGCTCTCTTCTTTGCGCGTGCTTTTGCCTTTTTTTCGACTTTTTTATCTGCTTCTTCCTGTGCTTCTATGCGGTCAAGCTCAGCTTCCATTTCTTCGTCATTCAGTTCATCAAAGTATTCATTATCAAAGAAAACTTCTTCTTTATCGGTCTTATCGTCAGTAGTTTCATCAATATCCTCATCGGGAAGATATTCATCATCGTTCATGTCTTCATCTAAAGGATCACTGTTTAAAATACTTCTTTCTTCGTCACTCAAGTCAGAGTCACTGTCAGCACTTGACTCTTTATCATCGGAAGAGTCCTCGTCCGATGAAGAGCCATCAGCTAGTGAAGAGTCATCAGCAGGTAAAGAGCCATCAGCTAGTGAAGAGCTATCTGCAGGTAAAGAATCCTCTTCAAAAATATGCGTCTCATCTTCCCAAAGCTTATCTGCAGCAATAGCGGTGCCTGCACTGGCAGAGGTAGCAACATTGCTATTCGCTTTATCGCGGGCTTCACTTGCCTCGCCAGCTTCTTTAACACGTACATTAAAGAATTTACTGAGGAAAAGCCCTAACTCGAATAACAGCCACATTGGAATGGCAAGCATAATTTGAGAGACTACATCAGGTGGTGTGAGTAACATGCCTACAACAAATGCACCAATAATGACATAAGGGCGTTTTTTCTTAAGCTTTTCGGCTGTTGTCATGCCAGTGCTGATTAGTAATATCGTAGCGATTGGCATTTCAAAACCAATACCGAATGCCATAAACATCATCACCACAAAATCGAGATATTGCGCAATATCGGGCTTAAAGTCAGCGGTTTCTGGCACAAACTGCGGAATAATCTGGAACATCATCGGCAATAAAACAAAATAAACAAAGACAATCCCGAGGTAGAAAAGAAAGACACTGGATGCTAATAAAGGATAAACCAAACGTTTTTCATGCTTATATAAGCCTGGTGCAACAAATGACCAAAGTTGGTATAACAAATAAGGAAGTGCAATCAAAAAAGCGACTAACAAAGTTAGCTTCATAGGGATTAAAAACGGCGCAACAGGACCAATGATAATTAAATCTCGACCGAGTGGAGCAGCTAACCAATCATAAATATCAGAAGCAAAGGGGAATAGTGCAATAAAGGCTATAGCGACTACAATAACCGCTTTAAGCAGTCGGTCACGCATTTCAATTAAGTGTGATAAAAACCCACTGGGCTTACTTCTGCCCGCATCTTTGTTGTTGCTAGAGCTAGCTGAACTGCTGGTTGGGCTATCATTTGGGTCAATCATTGCGTTTATTTTTTATCTTTGCTTGTTTTTTCGCTGACAGATGCCTGTGCTTCATCCATGCTTGATGAAAATTGGTCGTTTGCTTCATTTAACTCGCTGGTGACATCATTTTTGGTGCTTTGCATCATGTCGCGTAGTTCACTGATCTCTTCTTTTTGTTGCACCAACATATTTTGTAACTCATCCGCACGAATCTCTTTTTCAATATCTTCGCGCGTAGTAGCAACAAAGGCTTTCATTTTACCAATCATTTTACCTGCTTTTGAGGCTACGCCAGGTAATCGCTCAGGCCCCACCACCATTAAGGTGATGATGCCAATAATTAGCAGTTCTAGAAAGCCCGAATCAAACATTATCTGTTATTGATTAGAGAAGACTTAAGATTTTGTTGAATCTTTAACTTTTGAAACAGCGTCGATCACATCATCTTTCGCGTTTACAATAGCTTCTTTTTTTGAGTTACTCGCAGCTTTAACTTCATTCTCGCCTGTTTTCATTGAGTCTTTAAAGTTTTTAACCGCGCCACCTAAGTCGCCACCCGCATTACGTAAACGCTTTGTGCCAAAAATCACAACAACAATGACTAGAATAATTAATAGTGACCAAGGGCTAATGCCACCTAAACCAAATCCGTAAATCATGCTAACTTCCTCTCTATCTGTATATTAACTCGTACGATAAATCTGTACTTATTTGTTTCGACTGGCTTTTTCTACCAAGCCAGATGTCCCGAACCGACGTTCCAATTCTTTTAAAAC
>JAZGFW010000248.1:0-3961 GCA_036479895.1 Cocleimonas sp.
GATCTTTACTTGCCTATTACTACCATCGAATAAAGTTAACACTGAGCCCTGTTTATAAATGCGATCAACTTCTTGATCAAAAACAACATCGCCCTCTTGATTTAACACGGGCACACTTTCTAGCGCAGCGTCTATAAAATCTGACTTATCTAAACCCGCTATACGTACTTTTTCAATATCACCTACAGCAAAATAAGTATGTAATGCCTGCGTAATAGTGAACGCTTGCGTATCGGTGTTGCGTGTTTTTAGAGATAGTTTTAATGTCTTACCAATGTCGATGGTTAATGACAATTTAAACAAATATGGCCACAGTTTTTTGGTTTCTTCTGTCTCGCTTAACGCTAAAACAATTTGGGTCGATGTATTTGATGATGAGGTACTCACCAACTCCCACATTACATTGCGCGCAAATCCATGTGCGGGGCGGCCTTTCTTTTCTGGGTCTTGCCCAAACCACGGCCAGCAGATGGGGATTCCACCTTTGATGGCTTTGCCTGCGTCGTAATAAGCTTTGTCACTTAAAAATAATAACTCGTTGTCTTCACTTTGCTTTGAAGAATTTGAGGATTTTTTCTTATACGATAGAACTTGTGCGCCATAAATCGAGATTAAAGCAGTGGCGTATTCGTTATCAATTTTAATGACGGGTAAGCCACCCTCGCCTTCTATCACTTGCAGCTCATTATTTATAATAAAGGCGATGTATTGTTTGGCGAGTGTCATAATATTTCCTATTATTAAACCTACTTACTTCTGTGTAATCGTATATTTCAACACGTCAACCACCTGCTCAGGTGTCGTCGCCCATGCCATTGCAGAAGCATCCACTTCTTTCAAAGGGTGAATAATATCTTCGTCATGCAAAGTAATATACGGCGTACCAAGTGCGGCGCAGTAGCCTGCATCAAATGCTGCATTCCATTGTTTGTATTTATCGCCAAAACGGATGATGGCTAGGTCGCATTGCTCTAAGTTTGTTTTAATTCTTATTGAGTTTATTTTGGCAGATTTATGATCACGCCAGAAATTATTCTCATCTTTGCCCAGAACATCACCTGCCGCATCACTTGCTTCGTGATTAGTTACTGCCGATGTGAAGTCAATCGGCAACTCCAGTGCTTCACAGCCTGCAATAATTTTCTCTCGCCAATCTGAGTGAATTTCACCTGATAGGTAAACATTCCATTCCATGTGTTGCTCCTTTTAGATTATGTATTCGTAATAATTAAGCCGTTTAGCAAACGTTAATTCTAACAACTTATTATTTATTCCTCACTTTCTTTTAGCGTTAGCTTAAACTTTTTGCCATAATCAATACTCATCACATGACTCATGCAATGAGTCTTAGTGTAATAAGTTTAAACCAAGCAATATTCGATATGAAATCAACTAAGCTAAAAAAAATTATAAATATTGGACTTGGTTGGTTAAGTTTTTCCGTTGGCGTTCTTGGTATTTTTTTACCCTTATTACCTACTGCTATATTTTGGATAATAGCCGTGTGGTTTTGGTCTAAAAGCTCACCTCACCTTGTTCAAAAAGTATATCGCAATCCACACTACGGCCAAGCCGTAGAGTCATTCATGAAACACGGTATTATTTCACGAAAAGCAAAATACCTTGCCATAAGCAGTATGACATTTAGTTATGTGCTGTTAATTTCTTTTGCAAATAACACAAAGCTTACAAACCTCGTGGTGGGTATTATTCTCTTAACTGTAGCGCTCTGGCTTAGTTTAAGGCCTGAGGCAGAGCCTAAACCAACTGAACCCTTCACCAAATAAGCTGTATCTTTCAAACCTTGAGGATCTTTGGGCTAAAGGTGCTTTCTATTACAGTGAGACCTTTGCACGAGTCAATGCTGTGACGCCAATTGAGATCATCGAGTATTGGGGGTTTCTATCAGGATTAGGGAGTTTCATAAATAAATATCTTAACGAGCTGTTAATGCAGTAGACACGCCTAAGACAATCAACAAACTAAAAGCAGCTCGGCGCATATTAATATCGCTTAAAGGTGGTGGATATTTTTTACCTAACCAAGTGAACAAAAATACGATGGGCAAGCTGACTAAAGCGAACTTTATGATTTCTTGATTGATATTCCCTTGAATACCAATTGTAACGATACGAATCAGCGAGCCAATCATAAATATCATCAACAGGGTACTGCGTATCACCTTAATAGCTAGTGATTGTTTATACAGATAAAAAATGAGCGGTGGCGCGCTGGTGCTGAACAACCCACCCATAATACCTGAAGCTGCACCTGCTAAAAATGAAAAGAAAGGGGATGGTTTCTCTTTTGTAGGGTGTGGTTTTAATATTAATAAAACACCGCCCAGCATAATCACAACACCTAATATTAGTTGTAGCGTTTGCGTTGAGGCTTTATCTAAATAATAAAGCAAAAAGATACCAGCAAGTACTGCAGGGACAAAACCAATCATAATCGTACGCACGATCTTCCAATGAATATGACCATGATTTTTATAGACGGCGAGCGTGACATTGGTCAACCCTGTTAGGCTAATTACGGCGGCAATAAATGAGATAGGCATCAACTGTAATGAGGCGGTAATACCCATAATAATCAGCCCCATTGCAAAACCGGTAACGGTTTGAACATAGGCGCCAATAGCGATGGCAAAGAGAAAGATAAAAAGTGTTATTTCATTCATTGGGCTATACGTTTATTTCTTTCTCATCATCTCTTGGATGTGATTTAATGTCAGGTAGCGAGCCGCCTAGCCTTGATTTAACGCTAATTTCGCACATATTTACATCCAAAAATTAAGTGTGGATATGAAAGCATAGTTATTACTTAATTGAAACTTATTCAAACATCAAAACTCGTACCTATTAAATGAAACACATTAGACACAGTTCACGGGCTAATCAAGGCACTTTAATGGGGCAAGAGCTTTATCGAACTGAAGATAAATTTGGGACTATTCTAGTTACCCAACGAGAGAACAAACGAATATTAAGTTTTGATTCTAAGCTTGAACAAAGTTGTGTGTTAATCAATAAACCGTATTATTTAATGCATGAATATACACAGGCGATGTTGCTCGGCTTATTATTTACAAACGCTCAGACAATGACCTGTCTGGGACTTGGCGGTGGCGGATTGGTACACTGTTTAACGCATTATTTTCCACAGGCTTCAATAAGTGTCATAGAGATTCGCAAAGCGGTGATTGATATTGCCTACCAATGGTTTCATGTACCCAAAAGCGAAAGCTTAACAATCATCAACGCAGATGCTTTCGCCTATATGTTAGAACTACCTGCTTGCTCTAGTGATATTATTTTTAGTGATTTATATGAAGCAGAAGGGATGAGCGCTTGTCAGGCTCAAGATAGTTTCGTATCGTCATGTTATCAATCGCTGAGTAAATCAGGCTGTTTAGTGCTTAACTTTCATCAATTACCACATCGTGACTCAACCCTCGTTAAAACTTTAAAGCGCCTTTTTTGTGCACTTATTGTTTTTGACACGGGTGACAAGGACGATAAAAACTCAATACTCTTTTGTTGTAAGTCAGCACCTGATTTGCATCATCCTCTACTCAATGAAAAGGCAGAGAGACTGAGTCAACAGGTTAAAATGCCTTTGCTTTATTATTATCAAAAGCTAGAGAGTTATTAATACGGATGTACTTGGTAGTTTATACTTACCAGTAAGCACTTATGCCCATGTTAAACTCCTGTAAAGGTAAGTTGTTAAAACCAATAAACTGTATATCAAGAAATAAAAAGTTACTGTAGCTATCCAAGCCAATAAAGATGAAAAATGAATATCATATTAGGATCGAATCTAGCGATGTGACCGCTGTTGATCACTTAGCATTAGCGCTCTCTGATGCAAATATCTCCCGCCAGAAAATCAAACAAGTAATGCAAAAGGGTTGTGTTTGGTTAGAAACCAAAGATACACAAGGTCAGCCCTATAT
>JAZGFW010000249.1:0-2463 GCA_036479895.1 Cocleimonas sp.
AGAGTAAAAGCAGGTGATACCTTATCCACCATCGCTAATGATGTAAGACTCCCTGAAATATCCAATAAGAATATGGCGCGTGCAATCTTTTTAAAGAATCCACGTGCTTTTTCTGGCAAGAATGTAAATAAATTAAAGAAAGGGGTTACTTTAAAAATTCCTTCTCTAAAAGAATTAGAGAACCCAAAACAGACGGTTAACGATATTACCGAGACAAAAACAGCTAGCATTAAATCTACAACAATAGAAAAGCCTGTAACAATAAAAAAGCCTGTAACAATAAAAGAACCCACCCTAACTACCGATGGAGATGCTTTAACTTATAAAGTTAAAGGCGGTGATACCTTATCAGGCATTAGTAGAAAGCATGCCTCAAAGACGGTCTCATTTTCAAAGATGATGACTGCTATTCATAAAGACAATCCTCATGCATTTACCAATAATAAAATTAACCTTCTTAAAAAAGGTGCCATATTAAGCATTCCTACAGGCGCACTTTTAATTAAGACTAATAATCAGCAACCTGAAAAGAAAGTAGAGATTGTTAAGAGCTCGCTCAAGAAAGGTAAACAAGAGATTGAGTCTAATACTTATAAAGTTGTTCAAGGCGATACCCTAGGCACAATTGTAAAAAGGCTAGGTTATAAGCGCTCTGACTCTGCAAAAGCAATGAAGGCACTTTATAGAAAAAATAAAAAAGCCTTTAATAAGAAAGATATAACCTCTATAAAAACTGGCGCTACACTTAATTTGCTTAATAAGGGTGACGCAAAAAAGCTCCTTAAGACTCAAAAAGAACCCATCATAAAGGTTACCTCAACCGTCGAGAGTACGATCATTAACTCTTTAAATAGCTTGGAAAAGCGCCTAAGAGAGTTACGTAAAGAACTTAAATCATCTCAGTCAAAGTTATTTGATTTAAATCTAACCTTAAAAAATAAGGATGCTCTACTGCAACGTCAGTCTAAAGATATAATAATACTGAAGAAAGAGTTAAGTAGCATAAAAAGTATTGAAGAAAATCCATCTACACCTAAGCTAGTCAAAGACACTGATAATGAGGTTTCAACAAAAAATATACTAGAAAGCAATATCGAAGAGAAAGAGTTTTCTAACGCAGAAATGATTACTTACTCTGGTTTGGCGCTTCTTATAGGGCTTCTGTTATTGCGTGTCGGCAGACAGAGATATGCGGAAAAGATGGTTGCTGCTGATGACTACGTGCCAACCGCGAAAATTAACCCTCGAATGGCACCAGAACAGTTAGACTTTAAAAATACAATGGTAGACTCTGGAAAAAAGAAAACAGAAATAAATGAGGCTTCAATAAAAGAATGTGAGCTCTTAGTTGATGAGTTAGTGGATGAGCTCGATTATAAATTAGCGGCAACTCACCATGATAATCACGGTGGAAACAAAGCTGATAATCACTCTGTAAAAACGTTACAAGAGCAACACCACAAAGTTAACCAAGTTAATAACTTAATAGAAGACTTTGACTACAAGCAACCTGACAAAACCCTTGAAAAGAAAAGTGACGCTATTAAAATAGATATTCTTAGTAATTTAGAGGAGTCTGTTGAGAAAAAGTTACAACCACAGTCCTCCAATCTAAAAAATGGCAAAAGTCCCCAACGCGATGACTTAGTTACTTTAGAGATTGATTTAGAAAGACACTTACAATCAATTAATGATCAAATTATTGCGAATAAAATGAAAGATCATATTTAGAGACCTTTGCTTTGCACCGGAGTGTATTAAGTGCAACGTTTATATATTTTAAAGGCTTAACGATAGCCCACACCAGCAACATGCTTGTACATGGTTGCCATGTCCTTAGAGCTATTGCGAATCAGTTTATCCAGACTCATCACAACAAACTCTAATAAATTTACAGAAATATAAGAGTTCTCTACACAGAGACGCTTATACATTGGACGTGAAATAGCGAGTAGCTTTACACCGTTTTTCTTACCTGCGCGTAAACGAATAGAGCGTGGTTGGCGATCAAAGAAAGACATTTCTCCCGCAAGACAGCCTGATTCAATACGACCTACATCCATTTCTTTTCCAGCTTCATCATTGATAAGACGAATCCTACCCTCAAGCACCAAGTAGAACTCTTCACCCACTTCCCCTATATCCGCAATAATTTGATTGGGAGAGGCTTCAACTAGCTTTGTAAATTTAACAAAAGTGCTCACTTCTTCGGTCGTAAGTGCTTCACAAAATTTTGGACAAGCTTTAACAACCTGTTTGACCAGTTCATCAGATGCAATTGCAGTCATAAAATAATCCTTTATTTTAGGAGCCCTAAAAAATCTAGTGAATTTCTATGGTTATTTAGCGCTTCTTATTACTATTAGAGACCTTTGCACAAATCAGGTGACGAGTAAAAATGACTAATATTTCACTGCTTTTTGTTAAAAAACTTGCTAATAACCCGTTATTAGCTTCATTTTC
>JAZGFW010000250.1:0-3882 GCA_036479895.1 Cocleimonas sp.
ACCAAACGATCAGCTACACCCAAAAAAAATGAAACTTGATACAAACAATTATTTTAACTCGAATGAGAATAATGGGCGTATTGGACGAAGACTTTATTTTATCTTTGCTGTTTTATTGCCTTTTATATCATTCTGGATGCTGAATAAGATATATACACAATTGTCTCACACCGATATTGTGACTAGTTTATTTACAACTTGGATTTTAGCGCTGGTAACGCTATCAATAGTCGCAATGATCATTCGCTTAAGCATTCATCGTTGTTACGATTTTGGCGTTAATAAATGGTATGCCGTGTTTTCTGTTATCCCCTTTTCTCCACTTATTTTTGTTTTGATTCCTGGGAATAGTGATGAAAATAGTTATGGGAATAAACCTAATGCACCTTTAACTATAGTCAAAGAGTCTGTCTTCCTCTCTTTCATAAAAGTTAATAATTATCTCAAATATTAGTATTAATGTGAATGAGCAATAATTAACCACTTATCAGACAATTTAGACCGAGAATGAGCAATACCCTAGTTACTAGGCTACACTTTACGATATATATCTTATAACAAACTTATAAATATAACTCAGTGAGGCCAAAATGAACCATCATAAACAGCATTCACATAAAGGCATAATTCAATCGATAAAAAGTGTTATCTACTGTCCCGTAAAAAAGTTTCTCCATAGTTTAAAAAGCTACGGTGTTTTTGAATATTAGAGCATCATGCCTGATTTGATAGAGATGCTTTAAACGCTCAGCACTTATTTTTGTTGGAGTAAGCCTTTAAAATCTTCCACTATTAAATAAAAAGTGGGTATCAGCACTAGCGTCAACATTGTGGCAAATAAAATACCGAAACCTAAAGATACCGCCATGGGTATCAAAAACTGTGCTTGGGTACTTTTTTCCATAATTAAGGGAGTCAGTCCCGCAAACGTTGTTAGAGAGGTAAGTAAAATAGGACGAAAACGTTTTCCACCAGCAATACGAATTGCTTGCTGGACGGGTATTCCCTCTTTTATACGTTTATTGGTGTAATCCACCAGTACCAATGAGTCATTAACCACAACACCAATTAAGGCTAACACCCCCATTGCACTACTAATACTAAGGCTAATTTCCATAACAGCATGTCCACCTATTGCTCCAATGATACTAAAGGGAATAATGCTCATGACCATTAATGGCTGGGTATAAGAGCCAAAAGGAATGGCTAATAAGATATAAATAGCCAATAAAGCGATAAGAAATCCGAAGCCTAAGCTTTTACCAAATTTTTTCTGTTCACGCTGTTCGCCTTCTAAATCAAAGCTTACACCTGGATGATTTATTAATACGTCAGGTAGCCATTTTTTTAAGTCAGCCACAACCTTATTAGCATCAACTTTTTCTTTATTCAAATCAGCCGTTATGTTGATAATCCTTTGCCGATCAACATGCGTTATTGTGCTCGTTCCTCGCCCTAGCTCTATTTTAGCGACTTCACTTAAGGGAACCTCTGCCCCATTAGGTGTACGAATTAACAAGTTATGTAAATCATGCAGTGATACACGCTCATTTTTAGGTAAACGAAGCATGACTTTTACTTCTGATTGATTACGTTGTATTCGTTGAACCTCATTACCATAAAGAGCATGCCGCACTTGAGCCCCTAAGGTACTTATATTTAAACCCAGTTGTTCAGCCTCGGGGCGAATACGGAGCTGTACTTCTTCTTTACCTCCTTCAAAACTATTTTTAATGTCGTACAGCCCTTCGTATTCACCCAGTTTATCTTTTAATTTGATCGCCAGCTCATTAAGCTCTTTAAAATCTGTACCCTTTAATTGAACGTCTATGGGGTCTCCACCTCGCCCTAACTCAGCTCTAAAACTCAACTCTTTTGCGCCTGGGATTGGGCCTATTAGCTTACGCCACTCAACTACAAGCTCACGTGAGGTAATAGTTGATATCCTTCCTTCTGGGGGTAAAATTTCAAATGAAACCATGCCTAAGTGCGACTTTCCATTAGCTCCAGCACGAGGACGAAACCCTGAACTACCGACCGTTTGCAGAATATGTTGAATCAACCGCTTGCTTGTATCTTTTTCGATATGTTTTTTCTGCAGCTGTTCAGCAGCTGCAAGCATTTTATTTAAGTACTTTTCAGTCGTCTCAATAGCCGTTCCTTCTGGCATTTGTAAGGTCGCATATACCACTTCACTTTGAATACGCGGAAAAAACGTATATTTATAGCGTCCGCTAATAACAATCGATAGTGTTAATGCCAATACTGAAATAAATATTACTAAGGTTAAATAACGCCAATTTAATGCTTGATTCAAGAAAGGACGATATACCCCATGTATAAAGTGCTCTAACCCTCTTGATATTTTCTGTTGCAAACGAATAAGCCACCCTACTTTCTCCTTACTGCGTAGTTTCATATGCTGTAAGTGTGATGGTAAGACGAACTTGGATTCGATTAATGAAAACAATAAAACAGGAATAACCACTAAAGGTATTTGAGCAAATATTTTCCCGCGCACCCCGTCTATCATTAAAAGCGGGATGAAAGCAGCGACAGTTGTTAACACACCAAAAGTTACGGGTGTAGCTATTTCTTTAGTACCTTCAACAGCAGCGCGAACCCCATCACCGTGTTCTTGTAAGTGGGTATAAACATTTTCTCCCGTAACAATGGCATCATCCA
The DNA here is from genome assembly GCA_036479895.1 of Cocleimonas sp. Lineage (GTDB taxonomy): Bacteria > Pseudomonadota > Gammaproteobacteria > Thiotrichales > Thiotrichaceae > Cocleimonas. The sequence continues at coordinate 2,686 of JAZGFW010000250.1, forward strand.
CAACAATGCCTAAGACTAAAATAAAGCCAAACATACTTACTAAATTAAGGGTTACACCCAAATATGGCATTAGTGCCAATGCACCTAAAAAGCTAATAGGTACACCAATACTAACCCAAAAAGCTAAATCAGGGCGTAAAAAAAGCGCCAGTAAAAGCAGTACCAAACCGATACCCTGCACCAGACTATGCGTCAATGTACTGATGCGCGCTTTAACTACTTTAGAGCTATCTTGCCAATAGTTAAGCGATAAACCTGCTGGTAAAGTTTTTTTACGTTCTTCAATAAATTTTAATACTGTTTCAGATAACTCAATAGCACTTTGGTCACCTACTCGCCCCACATTGATAAAAGAGGCAAACTTTTTATCAAAGCGGCTATACAAAGGGTCTTCATTAAAACCATCAACAATCGTAGCAATATCACCTAAGCGGATAACTGAACCATTTTTTCGACTGATAATACTTATATTTGCATAGTCATTTTTACGATATGCCTGCCCTATCGCCCTAACCAATATTTCTCCTGAATCTGTCTTGATACTACCACCAGGAATATCACGGGAAGCATTACGGATATGTTTACTCACATCAGCTAACGTTAAGCCGTATTGACTTAAAGTATGTTGAGAAATATTAATACTGATTTCCCACGCTCGTACCCCCCCCATAGACACTTGCGTCACATTCGGTAACGCACGAATTTCATCGAGGATTTTTTCAGTATTTTCTTTTAAAACTACATCATCTTCACGATCCTGTTCAATAACTACTGTGATTACATCGCGCACACGAATAAGCTGCTCGACAGCAGGTCTGTCTGCATCTTCAGGCAATGAACTTATGCGCTCAACCCGTGATTTAATTTCATTAAGCTGAATTGTCGTATTGTAACTTTTACGAATTTCTGCGCGAACTAAGGAGCGCCCTTCACTTGAGTAACTATTGATACGCTCAACACCCGCTAAATCTGCAATGGCATCTTCAAGCCTGTTCGTAACAGCTTGTTCAACTTCTAAAGGAGTTGCTCCGGGATAACTTACAGTTATATTAACAACATCTTGTTGAAAAGCAGGGAATGTTTCTAAAGGAATTTTATTAAACAGTGCATAAAAACCAAAAGAGATAATGCAAATCATTAAGATATTAGCGGCTACGGGATTTTTAACAAACCATGCGATAATACCCTTCATGCTTA
>JAZGFW010000251.1:0-13644 GCA_036479895.1 Cocleimonas sp.
CCCTTTTAACGCTAGGATAAGTTTAATACATGCTGCAGAACTCATCTCCTCAGAAATGTACCCCTCTATTGGCGAATTAGCAGTACCCGTAATGGTTGATAATCCAGAGCTAGAGAAAAAGAACCTAAAGCTCATTGAGGCGCAACTCGATGAAATGATGAAACAAGTAAGCTACTCAGCAGACCTTATTACGACAGAAGTGATTTCTGGTCATCCAGTCAATACCATTATTGATTTTGCGACCGTGAATAATGTTGATTTAATTGTTATGGGTTCACATGGGAGGCGCGGTTTAGCTCGCCTACTAGGCTCATCAACCAACGGTGTGGTTAATCATGCACCTTGTGATGTTTTGACAGTGGTTTAGATTTTAAATTAACCAATAAAGTTTAACATTTTGCTCCTTAACATTAACCTTAGGAGTGACCTTTCTATTTTTTCTTAATCTGTTTTTCGTATAAAGAAATCCAATCTTTCACGGAATATTTTTGCATTAATTCACCTATTAACTCAAAAGGAATATCTTCCATTTTTTTAAACCTAACGCAGCTTTTCCCCATATCTAATTTGTATTTACAATATTTAGGGTATTCCGATACAAACCAATCATTAATCTCTTTACTGGCATAAATACCCATATGATATAAGGCGATAAAATTTTTCTGTGAAGCTAAGTTTACAAAGGGTAAAGGCAACTCGGGTGAACAATGATAGCCTTCTGGATAAGTTTTTAATGGCACAACATAGCCTAACATGCCGTAACTTAAGCACTCTTCAAACCCTTTTGGAATATTGTCTAAAATAGTTTTACGTAATTTATTAATATAAGGTTTTCTTTCTTCAGGAATGTTATCTACATATTCTTTAACGTTGTTTGCTAGTATTTTCATAAAACTTTACTCACCCCAGCGTGGCAATAACGTATGTGAAATACCTATGTGCTCTAAAATTCGCCCCACCATAAAATCAACAATATCATCTAATGTTTTAGGTTGATGATAAAAACCCGGGTTAGCAGGCATAATCACCACACCCATGCGAGACAGCTTGAGCATATTCTCTAAATGAATATCAGATAAAGGCGTTTCACGTACAACTAGAATGAGTTTTTTACGTTCTTTAATGGCCACATCAGCCGCGCGCTCCAGTAAACTTTTACTGCTGCCTACCGCGATGGAGGACAATGTGCCCGTGGTACAAGGGCATACTATAGTGACATCAGCAACGCCACTACCGCTGGCGATGGGAGCCATCCATTGCTCTTTTTCGTACACCTTAATTTGATCTGCTTGAGCATTGTATCGCTCTGTAAAAAAAGTTTGCACTTCACTGGCTCGTGATGGCAGTTTCAAATCAGTTTCCATATTAATCACGATTTGTGCAGGACGTGATAGCAGTAAAGAAATAGACACTTTAGCTTTGACTAGTTCTTCTAGCAATCGTAAACCGTATTCTGCACCTGATGCACCTGTCATTATTAATGTAACACTGTGTATTTTCATAGCAATTTTCATACTTGGTACTTTTGTTCAAGCGCAATTAGGAGCTTCTCATGAATACCACCGAAACCTCCATTACTCATCACTAACAGCTGATCACCAGGATGAGCACGCATCACTGCATTAATCACAAGCTCATCAATATTACTGGATATACTGGCGTTTTCCCCCAATGATTCCAGCACATCGTTCATATCCCAGTCCATGCCTTCGGGTTGAAACAAAAAGACTTGATCCGCTTCTTGCAATGAGTCAGCCAAGGCTTTTTTATGTGTACCCAAGCGCATGGTATTAGAGCGAGGTTCTAAAATGGCGATAATTTTTTGCTTATTATTTTCAGCTTTATTTGCATTCACCAGATTTTTTCGTAAACCTTTTAGCGTTGTCTCAATAGCTGTTGGGTGGTGGGCAAAATCATCATAAACACATACGCCATTGATTTCACCGCGCAACTCCATACGACGCTTAATCCCTTTAAATTCTGCTAGTGCGTTTATAGCATGTTCAACAGGTACCCCTGCATGACGAGCGCCAGCAATAGCGGCTAAGGCATTACTCACATTGTGCTTGCCGAGCAAATCCCATTTTACTGTACCTTGCTTTTTATCATCAAGCAACACATCAAACTCACTGCCATCTGGATTAATATACGTTGCTGACCAGCCTGATGTTGATGATTTCGAGCCAGCTGTATCAGACGCGCTAAAGCTTTCTATTGGTGTCCAACACCCCATCTCAATCACATCATCGAGGTTGTTTTCTTCTTGGTTGGAAATCACTAAGCCTTCACTTGGCACCATGCGCATCAGATGGTGAAACTGCGTTTTTATCGCATCAAGATTAGGGAAAATATCAGCATGGTCATATTCTAAATTATTCATCAACAAGGTCTGTGGATGATAATGTACGAATTTAGAACGCTTATCAAAAAAGGCCGTATCGTATTCATCCGCTTCAACGACAAAAAAAGGCGTATCACCCAAACGTGCTGAAACACCAAAGTTTTCTGGTACACCACCAATTAAAAACCCTGGCTTTAACCCTGCGTATTCCAAAATCCACGTAAGTATACTGGCTGTCGTCGTTTTCCCATGTGTACCTGAAACGGCAAGCACCCAGCGATCTTTAAGGATATTCTCATACAACCATTGTGGGCCAGATGTATAAAGAAGTTTACGATTTAACATATGCTCAACGACTGGTTTACCGCGAGTCATTACATTTCCAACAACAACCTTATCGTTTAGCTCGTCAAAGTTTTTTTCTAAGTGTTCTACTTTAAAACCTTTAAGAATTTCCACACCTTGGTCTTCTAACAAAGTGCTCATTGGTGGATAAACATTTTCATCAGAACCACTAACTTTGACCCCTGCTTCTCGTGCCAATAAAGCCACGCCACCCATAAAAGTACCGCAAATACCTAGAATATGAATTTTACTTTCAGTCATACTTTTTACTCACTCACCTTACTCTGCATCCAAGTCTTCCAGCTCATCAATCATATCGCTTTGAGCATCTTCATCAACTTTACCATCCCGAATTAAATGTTCGCGACGTTGTAGCCACACACCTCGCAAGACACTGTATTGATCATCAGAAAAAACTTTTAAAACCTCTTCTGCTGATAATAAGTTTGCACGTTGATCGAGCTTATCCACCACCAAAAGCGGCCAACTGTATTTGCTATAAGTTGTTGGTTTCGTCACTATATCTACACTTAGTTTTGCAGTCGCATCACGTATGGTAGATGGTCCGAGTAGCGGTAACATTATATATGGCCCCGAAGGCACGCCCCACTTTGCCAGTGTTTGACCAAAGTCTTCTTCATGTTTTTGTAAACCCATTTCGGTTGCAATATCAAAAATGCCTGCAATGCCAAACGTTGAGTTAAAAATAAACCGCTCTGTATCGATTAAAGCTTCGCCCGCTTTAAATTGCAGTAAACTATTAATGGCGTTACCCACATCATCTAAATTAGCAAAGACATTCGTGATAGATGTATCAATAATTTGCGGGGTATATTTGTTATAAACTTTTGCAACCGGTTTAAATAAGCGTCTATCTAGCGCGTCATTTACCCTGTACACAGAGCGGTTCAAATGTTCAAAACGGTCTGGCGTCTCTTCCATTTTTCTTGGATGACTACATGCTGATACAAATGATAGCAATAATAGAATAAAGCTTAAACGGCTTAAATCTATACTTAGACTAATGACGTGTTTTGAGTTTTGCATTTACGAAAGGAATAATTTTATAGTTGCGTAATTATACGCGCACTAAAGCCCTATGAACTAGAGATTTAAACACTGGGATTTACCGTTAAAAACTTTAAAACAAAATATGACTTTTATACAACAGCACTTTTTTGTACATTTAAATGTGGTTTAATCATATCTTTAAGTGGCTTAGGTTTAGATATATGGTAACCCTGACCATAGTCAATGCCCATTTCTTGTAATGAAGTTACAATTTCAGCATTTTCCACATATTCTGCAATAACCTTAAGGTTCATTGTATGACCCACTTGGTTAATTGACTGTACCATGGCTTTAGCCACTTCATCGGTTGCAATATGCTTGACAAAACTACCATCAATTTTAAGGTAATCAACATCCAAAGACCTTAAAAAACCGTAGGAGCTCATACCTGTACCAAAGTCATCTAATGAAAAGCTACTACCCAAATCTTTTAAGCCTGCAATAAAACTATTAACCAAAGTAATATCTTCTACCGCAACCTGCTCCGTAATCTCAAAACAGAGCATTTGTGGATCAACACCAGAACGTTTAATTTCTTCAAAAACATATTCAAGAAAACGAGAGTCATTTAAGCTTTGTCCTGATAAGTTTATGGCAAACACGGGCAAAGGAGTTTGTTTAGGAATTTTACTAAGCTGTTGTAAAACATTATGGATAACCCAGCGATCAATTGCAGGCATCATAGAGTAATATTCAGCCGCTGAAATAAATTCATCGGGTGAAATAAAGTTACCCTGATCATCAAATAAACGAATTAACAACTCATAATGAGAGAACGGTTTTTTATATTCGCTAGGCTCTAATTTGTGTATGGGCTGCGCATACATTTCAAACAAGTTCTTTTGGATGGCATTTTTCAATATCATCACCCACTCTAAATTGCCTTCTTCTTCTTGTTGCTTATCATTATCTGCAATGTAAGCAGATAATCGATTTCCACCACCTTTACTCGCTAGGTTACAGGCTCTTGTTGCTTCAGAAACAACCCGTAAAGCGGATGTTGATTGACTATCAATAATAATAAACCCAGCACTTAAAGTTACAGGGTACTGTTTTCCGGCAGACATGAACTTGTGGTCGTTAACTTTACTTAGAATACTTTCAACTTCTTTAATGCAATTCGTTAATTTACGATCACGGTAGACAACGGAAAATGTACTCCCGCCCATTCTTCCTAATATATCTCTATTTTTACTAACGAATTCTTTAATAATATTACTAACATTCGTAATGAGTGAATCGCCACCTGCATGTCCAATTGTGTCATTAAGAACTTGAAACTGGTCAATTGAAAAATATACAAGTACGTGAGTAGCATTGTGTTTATGTGCATTATCAATGAGTTGCTTGACTGAAGCCTCGAAAGAACGTCGATTAAGCATACGGGTAAGGCCATCATAATTTTCCAAGTCTGATAGCTTTGATTGTAAGGCTTTTGTCTCCGCAATATTTTTCAAGACAAGAAGAGTATGTGACGCTTCTTCACCTTCATTCACAACAATTAGAGGAATATTATTTAATTTAACAGGGAATGTTTGATTCATTTTAGTCTGCAGTTGACATTCTCGCCCATTATCCTGCTTACTTTTCCCACCACCTAAGACTCCTTGAAGCACTCTTGATGTTTTAATATGGAGTAACTCAAAGACAGTACTATACGTTTTCCCCATAACACTGCGTAGCTTACAACTAAGCATTTTTTCTGCTGCAGGGTTTAGATAGACAAAGCGATTATCTTCGTTAAGAATAATAATTGCTTCGGGTAATAATTTATAGGCATCCTCATGACAATTGTATTGAGGGGCTCTCAATACTGGAAGCTGATCTTTTTTTCTAAAATACATCACAACGACCGCTACTATCAAAAGTAACAGTATGATCGATGAAACGATATCACTAAGACTAAAATTATTTTGCACGAGCTTCCTACTAAATTATTATTCTGCCGTTATTTTCTCATAAAATAGGTGAACTTTAGCTGAATACAATACATGCATAGTACTTTTTTATACCATAAAAAAAGCCACATAAAATGTGGCTTTAGGAAGATATTGTAACTTAGGCTTTTATACTTTTTCTTTAATTCTCGCTGCCTTACCTGTAAGTCCACGTAAGTAGTAAAGCTTAGCTCTACGTACTGATCCTTTACGCTTAACTTCAATCCCTGCAATCGCATGACTGTAAGTTTGGAAAACACGCTCAACGCCTTCACCGTATGAAATTTTACGAACAGTAAAAGCAGAATTTAAGCCACGCTTACGAATGGCAATCACTACGCCTTCAAAAACCTGAATACGCTCACGATCTCCTTCTTTAATCTTTAGCGATACAGCAACCGTATCACCTGGGTTAAACTCAGGAAGTTCCTTTGTCATTTGCTCGGCTTCTAGTGCCTGAATAATCGTGCTCATAATATTGTCCTCTAAAATCTTATTTAACTGCTATCTTTTAAATACTCATCAAGCAAAGTTTGATCACCTTTACTTAATGGTTTGTTATCTTTTACCAAAAGGTCAGAACGCCTTTGATACGTCCTACCTAATGATTGCTTACGTCGCCAACGTGCTATTGCTTTGTGATCTCCACTCATCAATACGGATGGCACCGCTAATTTTTCTACGACTTCTGGCCTTGTATAATGTTCGCAATCTAACAGGTTTTCTGTAAAAGAATCCTGTGCTGCCGAATCACTATGACCAAGTACATCGGGCAATAAACGCGTTACCGCATCAATTACAACCATTGCACCTAGCTCACCGCCACTTAAGACATAATCGCCTAGCGACCATTCTTCATCAACTTCGAGCTTTATTATACGTTCATCAATACCTTCGTAACGACCGCATAATAAGATTAAACCTTTGTTTTGTGCTTTAGATACTTCTCGCACAAGTTTCTGGTCTAACGTTTTACCTTGTGGACTAAGGTATACAACCTTCGTTCCACTCAGTGCTTCTTGTCTTGCATGACGAATCGTTTGTAACAAACTATCCGCCTTCATTACCATACCGGGGCCACCACCATAAGGTCGATCATCCACTGTACGGTGAACATCACTGGTGAAATCTCGAGGATTCCAACAATGAAGCTCTATCAGTCCGCGGTCTTTTGCGCGCCCTGTCACACCGACTTGGGTAACAGCTTCAACTAACTCGGGTAGGAGTGTTATAACGTCAAAGCGCATTTAAGTACCTGAAACTTGAAGGAAACTCTCATTAAGTCCAATTATTTTTAGCTAACTAAAATTGCCACTATTTTCCACGTATATCGGCGCAATAAAATAACTATTACGCTTCACTTTGTGAAAGATTACGGCAGTTTTTTCTGCGCTAAATTCTAATCGGCTTAATCAGGCCTTCCATAAATCATATTAAAATTCTGGATCCCAATCCACAACCATCAAATTGTTTTCTAAGTCGATGGAAATTATCACATCATCCATAAGAAAAGGCACCAGTCGTTCTGTCTTTTCTTTATTCTGTTCTTTAATTATTAATACGTTATTACTGCCCGTATTAAAAATCCAGTCAATTTTACCGAACTCAATGCCTTCGGTAGTCTTAACATTTAGACCGATGAGGTCTTTCCAGTAATATTCATTATCTGGCAAGGCTTCAAGTTGATCCTTAAGGATAGCAATTTGTGTGCCTTTTAATGCTTCTGCTTGATCGCGATTATTCACGCCTTCAAGCTGAACAACAATATTTTTACCCTGTGCCCTGCCGTTTAAAAGCTTGACCGTATACCAGTCTTCACCTTTTCTTTGCAGATGCCACTGTTTGTACTCAGTGATTTGGAGCCTTGGGTCAGTGTGAGAAAAAACTTTAACCCAACCCTTCACGCCTGATACACCAGATATTTCACCCAGCAATATATAATCAGACTGACTCATACAGCCAAAAAATTAAGCAGCTACTGCAGCGGTCTTTGCAGACTCTTTAAGCAAGGTATTTACGCGCGTTGAAAGCTGTGCGCCTTGAGAAATCCAATGATCGATACGCTCTTGCTTAAGTTCAAGACGTACTTCTTGACCTTTTGCACGTGGGTTATAAAAACCTAAACGTTCAATGTAACCACTGTCACGTGGTTTGCGACAATCAGAAACCACAATTTTGTAAAACGGACGTTTTTTTGAACCGCCACGAGCCATACGAATAGTAACCATAATTTTTTCTCTTCTTTGTGATGTAATTAATCATCACAACTTTGCTTGTTAAATTTATTTTACCAACTTAGAGTAACTCTATTTTCATCAGAACCCTACATGAGAGGCTCACTGAAAATAGGCGGGCAATTCTACGCGTTTTAAATTAAAAAGGAAGGGCTATTTTTAAGAAACCTAATTTCAAGTAATTAATAGCGACTCACTTAAGGAGATCCTAATTAAGTCCCATAAATTCTGGCAACGCCAAGTTTCCAAGTTCGAGGCATTTATTTTTTGCATAGTTATTCTATGGTAAAAACAAATAACGAAGAAATTGGGAACTTGGCGTTGCCCCGCAGGGTAAGTCTCTAAGCCATCATCTCCGTTGTTGCACTTCTTGTGAAGGGAATAACCATTCCCTGTGAAGCGCGCCTAGGATATGATGCCTTAGAGACTTACAGAATTTTATGGGACTTGATCAGGATCTCCTTAAGTGAATAACACTACATTCCTGGGAATCCACCGCCACCACCCATACCCGGTGGCATTTGTCCTTTCATCCCGCGCATCATTTTTTTCAAGCCGCCGCCTTTGAATTTTTTCATCATTTTACTCATTTGCTTGTGCTGTTTAAGCAAACGATTAACGTCTTGGATTTGTAAGCCACAGCCCGCTGCAATACGCTTTTTACGTGAGCCTTTAATCACAGCAGGGAAACGACGCTCTTGCGGAGTCATCGAATTAATTACCGCCACCATGCGGTTCACTTCTTTATCTCCCGCGCCGTCTTGCATGGCTTGCGTCATTTTACCCATGCCGGGCATCTTATCCATTAAGCCACCCATGCCGCCCATTTTTTGCATACTGAGCATTTGTGAGCGTAGATCATCTAAGTCAAAACCCTTACCTTTATTAAGTTTTTTGGCAAGCTTTTGTGCATCTTTATGATCGACCGTGCGTTGTGCTTCTTCAACCAGTGTAAGCACATCACCCATACCCAAAATACGCGATGCCATACGATCAGGGTGAAAAGGCTCTAGCTCATCAATTTTTTCGCCCATACCAATAAATTTAATCGGCTTACCTGTGATTTCACGTACCGAAAGCGCTGCACCACCACGTGCATCACCGTCAGCTTTAGTTAACACAACACCCGTTAGCGGTAGCGCATCACCAAAAGCTTTAGCGGTATTGGCCGCATCTTGACCGGTCATTGCATCAACCACAAACAATGTTTCAACCGGGGTTACCGCATTATGAATGGCTTTGATTTCATCCATCATGTCGGTATCAACGTGCAAGCGACCTGCTGTATCCACAAGAAGCACATCAATATGCTTTTTCTTCGCTGTATCTAAGGCGTGCTTGGCAATATCAACAGGGGTTTGTCCAATCTCACTGTATATAAAGGTAACATCAACTTGTTCAGCCAACGTTTCTAACTGTTTGATTGCCGCTGGGCGATAGACATCACAACTCACCATTGCAACCGTTTTCTTTTCACGTTCCTTTAATAGCTTTGCTAATTTACCTGCAGTGGTTGTTTTACCCGCGCCTTGCAAACCAGCCATAAGGACAACAGCGGGTGGCTGCGCATTAAGGTCAAGCGTCTCATTCGCTTGCCCCATAATTTCGACAAGTTCATCGTTTACAATTTTTACTAATACTTGACCGGGTGACAAACTGTTTAAAACTTCTTCGCCTACAGCACGTTCTTTTACGCGATCTATAAAGGTGCGCACTACAGGCAAGGCGACATCGGCCTCAAGCAATGCCATACGCACTTCGCGCATCGCTTCTTTAATATTATCGTCGGTGAGTCGTGCCTGCCCTTTTAATTTTTTTATCGTATGGGAAAGGCGATCGCTTAAATTTTCAAACATTTTATTAGCTCTTTACGGATTGCGATGAAAACAAATAATGAAACGAGTTTTTGAACAAAAGATACGACAAAGAAAATAGGTAACTTTCTTCGATAAACTTTTCGTGCAAATAGCCCGAACAATAAAAGTTCAGTATAACATTACCTTTCATTACTCTATAATCATTTGATTAGTAAATTTTGAGTAAACTCTCAATCATGACCGCAACATCATTAAGCTTGTTAGCAACTGCACTCTATTTTATCACTTGGCTGTTGATAATGTTTCGTGTGCGCTCACAGATTGCAGGCAATGAACCCAAACCAAAGAGTAAAAGCCTTTATTTAATGAGTTGGTTTGTTGCACTGATTGCGCACATTTTAGTCCTTCATTACCCGTTACTGATCGGCAAAGCATTAGGCCTCAATTTTTTCTCACTAGCCTCTTATGTTATGTGGTTTATCAGTCTGGTTTTATTTATTACCAGCCTTACGCGAAGGGTAAAATCATTAGCCTTATTGCTTATCCCTTTTAGCGTTCTTAGTATTCTCCTACCATTGTATATAGAGGGTCAGCCTGACGCTTTCATCAATATGAAAACAGGCTTGGGCGTCCATATACTAACGTCATTATTGGCATACAGCTTACTGATGCTAGCTTCATTTCAAGCGTTATTACTCGCCTTTCAAAATAACCAACTACGCACCCATCAAAGTTCTGGCTTTAGTCGCAACTTACCATCATTAGAAGATATGGAACACCTACTATTTCGTTTTATTAGTATCGGCTTGGTATTGCTAAGTATTACCTTAATTACAGGGTTCGCCTACCTCGACAATCTTTTTGGTTCGGGTATTGCCCATAAAACCATTCTTTCCATATTTTCATGGCTTATATTTACAGCCTTATTATTTGGACGTTGGAAATATGGTTGGCGAGGTCGTAAAGCAATCAACTGGACCTTAGTAGGATTTAGCGTGTTAGTTTTGTCCTTTTTTGGTACAAAATTCGTGCAGGAATTTGTGCTTTAATAGTGATGCACTTAAAGTGAAAATTGATTTTAAATGATGAATATCAGTGAAATACCAATAGGCTGGTTATTCTTTTCCCTAGTAATATTATTTATGCTTTCTGCCTTTTTCTCAGGCACAGAGACAGCCTTGATGGCGCTCAATCGCTATAAACTCAAACACCTCGCTAAAAAAAATAAAGGTGCTCAACTCGCCATAAAATTATTAGAAAAACCCGATCGTTTGATTGGTGTAATTTTGCTCGGCAATAACTTGGTGAATATTCTAATTACCCAACTTGCCACTTTTATTGGTTACCGTTTAGGTGGTAACTCAGGTGTCGCAATTGCAACAGGGGTACTGACTTTATTGTTGCTCATATTTGCAGAAATCACACCTAAAACCATCGCCGCCCTAAAAGCGGAGCGAATAGCTTTTCCCGCATCCTACATTTATATCGTTTTACTCAAAGTAGCTTATCCGCTGGTTTGGCTCATTAACCTTTTTTCAAATACCTTAATTCGATTAATTGGCATAGACCCCACACAAAACACTCTACAGTCACTGAACCCTGAAGAGCTAAAATCAGTGGTTAGCGAAGCAGGTGGCCTCATCCCTGACAATCACCAAGACATGCTTCTGCGTGTGCTAGATATGGAGTCCATCACTGTTGATGACATTATGATCCCTCGCCCCGATATTAGCGGTGTTGATTTAGATGATGATTGGAATGACATTGAAGAATATATCCTCAATAGTAATTTTACGCGCCTGATTATTTACAAAGGCGGCATTAACAACGTGCAAGGCTTTGTGCATTTACGTACATTATTACCCCTTTTTCATGACAACAAAATGGAACGTGAACATCTCGAAAGTGCTACTGTACCAGCCTACTTTACACCTGAAGGCATCCCCCTTACCCAGCAATTAATTAATTTTCAAGAAGCAAAAAGACGCATGGCGCTAGTCGTTGATGAGTACGGCGACGTACAGGGCTTGGTCACACTGGAAGATATTTTAGAGGAAATTGTTGGCCAGTTTTCAACCTCACCTGCTAACTTTGACTACGAAGCACGTACACATACAGATGGCAGTATATGGGTCGATGGTGCAATGCATATCCGTGATATTAATCGCCAACTAGGAATGAACCTCTCCACTAATGGCCCTAAAACAATAAATGGATTGGTGACTGATTCTTTAGGACAAATACCTACACCTGGCGTTACTATTCTCATCGAGAGCTATCCCATGGAAATTAGAAAGACGCTTAATAATGCCGTAAAAACACTCATTATTTATCCCAAAATTACCGACAAATAAAACATGGCAAAAACCAAAATTCAATATACCTGCACTAGCTGTGGAGCAATCCATAACAAATGGAACGGTCAATGTAATGACTGTAAAGAATGGAATACGCTAGAAGAAAGCACAGTACAAAGCACATCAAGCAGTGCTGTCGCAACTCACGCTAAAACCAGCCGCTTCCAAAACTACTCGGGTGATGTAGGTCAAATAAAATCTATTCACGAGATCGACCTTAAAAAAATCCCCCGTGCAACGACTGGCATAGGTGAGCTAGACCGCGTGTTAGGTGGTGGCCTAGTACAAGGCTCGGTTATTTTAATTGGTGGTGACCCCGGTATTGGCAAGTCCACTATATTACTGCAAACCATGTCTAGCTTGGGTGAAATGCGCTCCTTGTATGTAACGGGCGAAGAATCACTACAACAAGTATCAATGCGCGCTACGCGTTTAAAACTCAACACAGAGCCACTACGCTTGCTCACAGAAACCTGTGTAGAGCGCATCATCGAACATGCGAGCCATGAGAAGCCCGATGTCATGGTTATTGATTCAATTCAAACCATTCATACCGAAGAATTAACCTCAGCACCTGGCTCTGTCAGCCAAGTGCGTGAAGCTACCGCTAGGTTAACGCGCTTCGCAAAACAAACTAATACCTCACTGTTTATCGCAGGGCACGTCACCAAAGAAGGCACACTTGCAGGGCCACGCGTACTAGAACATATGGTCGATACGGTACTCTACTTTGAAGGCGACCCTGGTGGGCGATACCGCATCCTTCGTGCCGTCAAAAACCGCTTTGGCGCAGTCAATGAGCTTGGCGTTTTTGCTATGACCGAAACAGGCTTGATTGGGGTCAATAACCCATCGGCTATTTTTCTATCACGCCATGAAGAACCTGTACCCGGTAGTGTCATTATGGTCACGAGAGAAGGCACACGCCCGCTCTTAGTTGAAGTACAAGCACTGGTAGATGACAGTCATGGGCAACAAGCTCGCCGTGTCGTCCTAGGGCTAGAACAAAACCGCATCGCCATGCTATTAGCCGTTTTACACCGTCACGGCGGTGTATCAATGTTCGATCAAGATGTATTTTTAAATGTAGTCGGAGGCATGAAAATAGCTGAGACCGCTGCCGATTTACCGATGGTGCTTGCAGCCCTTTCAAGCTTTAGAGGGCGGCCACACCCCGCTGATTTGGTGGTTTTTGGTGAGATAGGTCTAGCGGGCGAAATCCGTCCAGTACCAAATGGGGAAGAGCGCTTAAAAGAAGCGGTTAAACATGGCTTTAAGCGTGCGATTATCCCGAAAGGGAATATGCCACAACAACCTATTAAAGGGATGAAAATTATGACGGCACAGAGACTGGAAGAAGCTTTGGAGTTTTTAGATTAGTGGGTTTATTAGCTAAGATTAAGCGATGAAAACCTATTTTTTCATAGTTTATATTGTGTAAAATAGGAGTTCAGGTCCTAATTAGAACAACATAGAGTTTACGAATCACTTTCCATCTCGATCTGGACTCGAACCAGAGAACAATAGATCAACAGTCACAAA
>JAZGFW010000252.1:0-2676 GCA_036479895.1 Cocleimonas sp.
TTACGGGTTTCTTTGCTTTTTTATCAGCTGCGCTAACGCTAGCAGAAAAACCGAGTGCTCCAACGATTGCCAATGCAGATACTGCTGTTGACACGATGCGAAAAGTTCCTCGCATATTAACCTCCTATTTATTGTAAATGTATTACAAAATGATTCTGTTTATTATCGTTAACTACTTATCAATATTCAGGTAAAAGGTTATTTACCTGATACGATAGTGTATGAATTGCCGATTAAAAACTATTAGGTAATATGTTAAAACTTATAGGGGTTTTCCTTAATAGAGAACTTAGTATATGAGTTAGAAAGGTAAATACAGTTTCATTTTAGCATTTTCAAACTTCTGGTATTTTAAATTTAAGCTAATAAATTAATCCAATGACGCCGATATTAATGGCGTTCAGTATTTAAAAAAGCACCTGAAATGGGAAGATCACTAAACAGACAATTCACTAAAGGGCGTAAACTCTACGATATCATCAGGCTTTACAGTAGTATCAGCAGGGATAAAAGCCAAACCATTCGCCCAACTGGTTGAGGTTAATACTCCAGAACCTTGATGTGGATATATTTCAATTTTGCCGTTTTCGGCACGTGCCCTAACGTATTCGTGACGTTTACCAGCCTTCGACCAGGTGAAATTGGCGGGAACGTTAAAGCTGTTTGCTTGAGTGCTACTTGCGCCTTGCTTTTGTAAAATAAAGGGGCGTGCAAAAATGCAGAAGGTAGCAAATACTGAGACGGGATTACCCGGTAACCCTAAAAAGGGTTTGCCAGTGATATTTCCAAAGGCGAGTGGTTTACCCGGTTTGATATTAATACGCCATAGGTCGAGCTGACCGAGTTCTTCTAGTGCAATACGAATGTAATCTTCTTCACCGACTGATACACCACCACTGGTCATGACAAGATCGGCTTGCTGTGCCGCCCTTAACATCGCATCCTTAGTGGATGCTAGTGTATCTTTTACCGTACCAAGATCAATCACTTCGCAATTTAGGTTTTGTAATAAACCGCGCATGGTGTGACGATTTGAATTATAAATTTGCCCAGGTTGAAGTAGTTCGCCAGGTTCACGTAACTCATCACCCGTAAAAAACACGCCCACTTTTAAGCGCTTAAATACGCGAACATCAGCAATACCAACGGATGCAGCTAAGCCAATATCTTGTGGTTTTAGTTTGATGCCTGTTTTTAAAATGGTTGCAGCAAATTGAATGTCTTCTCCGGCATTACGGATATTTTCACCCGCTAAAATAGAGCCAGTAATTTTTACCGTATCACATTCTGTGCCTTTAATTTGAGTGCAGGCTTCTTGCATTACAACGGCATTGGCATTGGAAGGAATAGGCGCACCTGTAAAAATACGCGCTGCGGTGCCTGTTTTTAAAGTAGTACCCATTGCCCCTGCGGGGATGCGCTGGCTAATAGGCAATAAAACGTCACTGTCATCTGCTAGATCAGCACTATGTACAGCATAGCCATCCATAGCGCTATTATCATGAGGTGGAACTTGGATAGTGGATGATAAATCTTCGGCTAGAATCCGACCCTGTGCTTGTTCTAAGGGTAGCTTTTCGGTTTCGGTGATGGGGTCGGCACTACTTAATAATAGCGCTAAAGCATCTTCAATCGGCATCAACTCATTGCCAGTATCGCAGTCATCGTTGTTATCGTCGTTACCAATGTCGTCACATCCACAAGCACTCATTTATCACTCCGTAATTTGTATTTATCTTTTACCATCTCTGCGTATTTTCGTACTCGAATGATCACTATTATGTTTTAGTAATGACACCTATTTCTCCAAAAATCTCGGCATCATCTCAACTAGGTTACAGGGCTTAGTTCGTGAATCAAGCTGATGGACAATAATCCCATCCCAGCCATCTTTACAAGCACCTGGTGAGCCGGGCAGTGTGAAAATTACCGTGCCATTGGCAAGGCCGGCAACCGCACGAGATTGTATCGTTGATGTTTTAATTAAGTCATAAGAAATTTGTCGAAAGACTTCACCAAAACCTTCTATTTCTTTATCGTATAAAATCTTCATCGCCTCTGGGGTTACATCTCGGCCCGTTAAACCTGTGCCACCTGTGGTGATAACTGCATGTACATCAGGATCAGCAATCCAGCCAGATACCACTGCACGCATCTGATAAATATCATCAATGACTATTTTTTTCTCGACTAATTTATGTCCAGCTCCCGTTAGGCGATCAACCAGAATTTTTCCCGACTTATCATCAGCGTTCGTCCGTGAATCAGATACGGTCATCACCGCAATATTAAGGGGGATAAAAGCTACATTTGAAGGTGTGTTTCCCATGAAAGTAATCCTGTAATTTATAGTGGATGATAGGAGTATAGTTTGACAGTTAGCAATGATACTAATCAAATTGTTTTAGATGTTGTAGAGATAGTTATTAATCTATAATAGATTAATTTTTATAGTGAATGAGTTGTTTTATTGTTCTATTTTATAGATTGTTATAATGAAAACAATTCAATATTAAGAATCACAAAATTACTCTAAGATAGTTACATACGAGACCTTTGCACGAATCAGGTGACGAGTAAAAATGACTAATATTTCACTGCTTTTCGTTGAAAAACTTGCTAATAACCCGTTATTAGCTTCATTTTCCGCCTCAATCAGTAAAATATTAGCCTATT
>JAZGFW010000253.1:0-16274 GCA_036479895.1 Cocleimonas sp.
GCTCTTTTACCTGCGCCACAGCGTCCCGTTTGAACTCGTCCGTATACCGTATTCCCTTACCCATCTTCATATCTCCTTGCTTCCAATTGTAACAAACAAGGTGTCTACAAATCTAGGGGCACATCAACCTTTGGGTCAATTGAACAGTACACATGCTGATATCCTTACAAATTTTCTTGAAGCTTTGAGAAATACAAATAGCTCAAATATTACAGGCTCTATTCCTGCAGAACAACATGCTCATGGAAATACAACCACATTTACTTTGGCAGATTTAGTAAATACTTTAGCCAATATTACTATAGTTTCTGCTGATATTCCAGATGATATAACTACTCCTGGACGTACAGAGGGGTATTTTAATTCTGGTACCAATACATTGACGTTAGGTACGCATTTAACAGATTACGCTGATATAATCGATACAGTTATTCATGAGTCCTTACATGCATATATATTCTCTATTCCATCCTTAGATGTTGTTGTATCACACGGGACTTTTGGTGCAGAGCAACAAGCGCATCAAGCTTGGTTTCAAGCTATCGTAGATGATTTAATTGCTCAGTTAGAAGCTCAGGTTGGTGATTTGGAAAACCATGCAAATTGCTCCTAGTTAAAAATGTATAAATTAGCCTCATTATGGCCCCCAGTAGTACTCGTCGGAGTATTATTGGGGCTATGTTCGTGTGAGAAAATTAGGAATAAATGGCTTATCTCTTCTCCTGATGCGATCGAGTTTAATGATGAACCCAAGATTGAATTAGAACACCCTAAAACAATCGTGAGTAAGAAAATTCATCTAGACCACTGTATGGGATCTTCTTTATTGGATACCTGGGCTTATTTTGCACCCACAGGCCCTGATTATCCTGTGCCTAGTCACGACGGATATAGGGGAGTATCAGAACTATATTTTAAGGGAGAACTGGATGCGGCAAGAATAGCTCTAAACGAGACCCCCTTTGATCCAAATTTTGAACTTACCTGGAAGGTGGGAGATGAGTTTCACAAGCTTTATATGGATTATGTGCCTCAGGTTTATTTGGGTATGTGTTTTAATCGTACTGATGAACTTAAAGCGTTACTTCCACAAATTGTGTCACTATCTATAGGTTTAGACAATAAACCAGAGAAAGCATATTATGACGCAAAAGTCAGCTACCATGCAAAATTATTGGCATGGGAGATAAAGTTAACATTAGCTAACCAAAGCCAGGATTTAGCGCAATTTGAAAAATTGATGACCGAAGTTGACGGTTTTTTATTGTTTAAGGGTGCTGACATTTCAGACACCAGTAAACTTAGAGCAGCTTCAGATTTGAAATACTTTAATTTAAAAGCACGCGTATACAGCTATTATGCTATTTTGAATGATGATCCGGTTATATACCTTCAGGCGCTTAAAATATTTGAGTTTGTTGAAAATAATTTTGCTCGCCATAATATGCGGCGACAGTCCATTTTTAGCACTGCTGATATCTCATGGTTTAGTGTGAAACGCTTTACCCGAGCAATGAATTTGCTACATTGGATGGATAGTATTCAAAAGCAAATACAACATCGTCCAGCTTGGTTACAAGATTATTCTGAACAGCTTGATGACTATGAAAAGCGTATTATGACATCTTTTAACTCACCGAACTCACACCTTTGTAGAGTTACGACCAAACAAGGAATCCAAAAGTTTGTCAAGCACAGAGAAAAACAATTACAATGCCGACCTATAGAACAGATTACGTATACATCTATGAAGCTTAAAACCCGAAAATTTACGAACCTTAGCAATCAATTATCTAAAGAGCTCGTTTATGAAGACAGCCCTATGTTGTGGGCTCAACACCAATACACGCGGTATTTATTTTATAGAGACTATGTCTATACACATAAAGAACAGTGGCATACCAAGAGAGTAGAGGAGTTCTGCTACTCAAAGAGAGCTCTGGACAACACATTGCATGTGTTGCCAAATATAAAATATGAGAAAGGCGTTATGGAATGGTGTTAGATTATACTCAATATTGTTAAGAGACTGTTCAAAATTTTGTCTGACGTCAGCGCCTATGGCACAGACTTAAATCTGTACTAAGAGAGAGTTTTTGTTCATCATCATCTTAGGAGTAAATGATGAGACAGAAACATACAGGGCGTTCTTCGGAGCGCATTATTAAAGACATCAAGCGTAAAACCCGCCGCCAATGATAGTGTTTAAAATTCTGTGTCATTCCAGTAGATTTGTACCCAAGGGCAGGCTTTGCTCTTAAAAACAGGACTGACTATTATGAGCAAATTACCAAGCAAGACCGCCAACCAAGGGTAGTGGGCACATTCGTGCGTAAATACGTAGAGGCTTTGCGTAGTATCTCATTGGCTTGACGAAGCTCCCGCACCTCACGTTCCAGTGCCTTCATCTTGTCAGCGACATCGGTAGGAACGCCAACTCGCGTACCGCTATCAACCTCCATGCGCTTAATCCAACTGCTCAAGGTCTGCGGTACACAGCCAATCTTCGTTGAAATTGATGTAATTGCCGCCCAACGGGACGAATATTCGTCCTCATGCTCCAACACCATCCACACAGCGCGCGCGTACTTCGAGTGTAAATGTGTTTCTCGTATTGCTCATAATGGCTCCTTCTACTATAGATTAGGAGCCTCCGGCAAACCCGGGGCGGTTCAATACCGCAAAGCCGTAGCTTAATATCAATCCACAATAGATGAGCAAACTCTCTCTTAGTACAGACTTAAATCTGTGCCATTTTATATGAAGACGGACAGTCACTAGTTTGACGAAGCCCACGAAGTTTCGGATGAGTTTATCATATCGCGAGCAAAAGCAATATCAAGGATTGCCTAGGACCTAGAGATATTACTATTCCTTCAGATGGTTGCGTACAATAATTGTGCCGCTGCGGCTTGCGTTAGCTCAATTGGATTCCCGCCAGCGGACGGGTCCTGAGTTGCCATCAGCGCAATCTCATCAATACGGTCATCTTTGACACCAAGCTCGCGTAGTTTTTCTGGAATTTTTATATCAGAGCGCAAATTTAGTACCCAGTCATAGAAGCCCGGATAGCCGCCTTTAATATCAAGATAATTCGCTAGGTTTACGATCCGGTTCTCGATAGCTGGCCGATTAAATGTCAACACCGTCGGTAAGATAATACCATTCGTTGTACCGTGATGCGTGTTGTAAACTGCGCCGATTGGATGAGCGAGTGCATGAACGGCGCCGAGACCTTTTTGGAAAGCAACGGCTCCCATGGCGGCAGCACTCATCATATGGCCTCGGGCTTCGATATCTGTCCCGTCTGTAAAAGCCCGTAATAGGTTGTCTTTAACCAAACGCATGCCTTCAAGAGCAATGCCTTGGCTCATCGGATGATAAAACGGACTTGAATAGGCCTCTAGGCAATGAATAAAAGCGTCAATACCTGTACCAGCTGTTATAAAATTTGGCATACCGACCGTTAATTCTGGGTCAGCAATAACGATAGACGGAAGAATTTTCGGATGAAAAATAATTTTCTTCACGTGAGTTTTTGAATTCGTGATGACGCCAGCACGTCCCACTTCAGAACCTGTACCCGCTGTTGTTGGCACAGCGATTATTGGGACAATGGCGTCGGTATCGGCGCGTGTCCAATAATCACCAATATCTTCAAAATCCCAAATCGGACGTGTTTGACCCGATTGGAAGGCTACGAGTTTGCCAAGATCAAGCGCAGAACCACCGCCAAATGCGATAACGCCATCATGTCCGCCTGAATTAAATGCCGTAACGCCAGCATCAAGATTGATATCCGTTGGATTGGCGTCTACGTCGATAAACGTAGCGATCCCTAAAGACGCAGCATCCAACACATCAAGTGCGGTTTGTGTAATTGGCAGAGTTGCCAAAACTTTGTCAGTGACAAGAAGAGGTTTTGTAATACCAAGATCGGCGCAAGCAGCGGCGAGTTCTTGGATACGTCCAGCCCCGAAACGAATTGCGGTCGGGTAAGACCAGTTTGCAGTAAGAGTCATTAGACGACTTTTTTCAAATGATAGGATTTCGGACGCGTTACCGATTGATAACCTAGCGAAGAGAGAGCTGCCCCACGGCCAGTGTCTTTACAGCCAGTCCAGCAAAGACCTGGATCGACATAGTCACAACGGTTCATGAAAACCGTCCCTGTTTCTAGCTGAGCGCCAATGCGAGCAGCATTTTCCAGATTGCTCGTCCAGATCGAAGCTGTTAAACCAAAGTTACTATCGTTCATAAGTTCAATAGCTTCGACTTCACTTTTGACCTTCATAATGCCAACAAGCGGACCAAAAGTTTCGTCACGCATGACTCGTATAGTATGGTCAACATCCACAAGAATTTGCGGTGCAACATAAGCCGGGCCAAGATCAGGAAAAAGCGACGGATCAACCGTACCTTTAGCACCATCAGCTAAAGCTTCGGCGAGCTGTGCTTTTACTTCTTTGGCGAAACGCTCATGGGCCATTGGGCCAAGTGTCGTTTCAGGGTCTAGTGGATTGCCAAGCGTATAGCCCGTAACAATCGCTGTCGCCTTTTCAACGAACGCATCATAAAGCGACTCGTCAACATAAATGCGTTCGATACTACAACAACACTGACCGGAATTAAACATAGCGCCATCAATGAGCGTCTCTACCGCCACGTCCAGATTGGCATCAGCCATGACATAACCCGGATCTTTACCGCCAAGCTCGAGCCCGATATTTGTAAATGTACCAGCTGCGCCTGTTTCTATAGCTTTTCCGCCATCGACAGAACCGGTGAAATTGATAAAGCCAAAGCTACGGTCTTTAATCAGTTGACCCGTTGTCGCGTGATCAAGATAGACGTTAGAAAATACGCCCTCTGGAACACCAGCGGATTTGAAAGCCTCAACCATACGCTCTCCTACGAGCAAGGTCTGAGTTGAATGTTTAAGTACAACAGCATTGCCAGCCGCGAGAGCCGGAACGATTGTGTTTACAGCTGTCAAATATGGATAATTCCAAGGTGCGATAACCAGCACAACACCAACAGCTTCGCGAGTGATGTAGCGAGAAAAATTATCGCTTTCTTCAACGACCACAGGCTTTAAGGCATCAGCAGCCATATTGAGCATGGCATAGCTGCGTTCCTTAACGCCACCAAATTCACCGCCGTAACGAACAGGACGGCCCATCATATGGGCAAGTTCAGGAACAATTTCATCGTTCATGGCTTCAAGGGCTGATAGGCCTTTTTTGATTAAAGCAATCCGGTCATCAAGTGACGTTGCCTGCCATGGTTTTTGCGCCGCTTTTGACTGCTCGACAATGGTCCGCGCAGTTGTAATATCAAATGCGTTGCGCTCAGCGAAAACTGAGCCGTCTATGGGTGAAATACATTTTAAACTAGACATAATTTTACTTAGGACCTTTCAAAGCCTCTTTCGCGTTCCCAATCAGTCACGCTTTTATCGTAACAATTCTGCTCCCAACGGGCCGCATGAACATAGTGATCAATGACATCGGTGCCGAAAGCTTCACGCAGCATTTTAGAGTTGTCGAGTGCCGCTGTCGCATCGCGTAGCGTTGCAGGGACTTTCTGCACACCCACTGCGCTATAAGCATCGCCCGAAAATTCTTCAGGAAGGTCATATTCGGCTTCCATGCCCTTAATTCCGGCAGCGACACAGGCCGCCATAGCGAGGTATGGATTTAGATCGGCCCCGCCGATACGGCATTCAATGCGAACATTTTTGTTACCAGGGGCACAAATCCGGTAGCCGGCTGTGCGGTTATCAACCGACCAAACAGTTTTTGTAGGCGCAAATGTTCCTTCAGAGAACCGTTTATAAGAGTTGATGTTAGGGGCTAGAAAAAATGTAAAATCGGCAGTATATTGCAGCAGGCCAGAAAGGTAATTTCTGCCAAGATCAGAGAATCCATATTGAGCGTTTTTATCATAAAAAAGAGGTTCATTTTTTTCATTGACCATAGATTGATGAATATGGCTGGAGTTACCAGCAGCATCCTGATGCCATTTCGCCATAAAGCAGACGGATTGATCGCTCAACCAAGCGATTTCCTTGATGCCATTTTTCATGATCGAATGCCTATCGGCTGTTAGAAGTGATTCAGCATATTTAACATTGACTTCGGCTTGACCTGGGTCGGCTTCGCCTTTTGAGTTTTCTACCGGAATATCCGCGCCGTTAAGGCCATTTCGAATGGCCCGCATAATATTCTCTTCCTTGGTTGTTTGGAAAATATGATAGTCTTCGTTATAGTGACTGATCAAATCTAGATCGCGATAACTTTTTTTGTGAGCAGTTTCGTAAGAATCTTTAAATATGTGGAATTCAAGTTCCGTTGCCATCATCGGAGTTATACCCATTTTCTGAAGTCGCGCTAATTGCTTCTTCAAAATTGCACGAGGGGAATGAGGAACTTCGACTAATTTGTGATCAGCTGTGTGCATATAAACGTCGCAAATCACCAGCGCTGTACGTTGGAGCCACGGAATGACCCGCAGCGTATCAAGATCGGGCTTCATTTCATAATCACCATAACCCTGTTTCCAGCTTGTGGAGTTATACCCTTGAACCGGTGACATTTCTATATCAGTTGCGAGCAAATAGTTGCAGGCATGGGTCCCGTTGCACGCGCTATTTAGAAAGAAATCTACATGAAACCTCTTACCCATTAGGCGGCCCTGCATGTCGACCTGTACAGCCAGTACAGTGTCAACTTCGCCGATTTTAGCGAGCGCGTGTAATTTTTTTAAATCTAGTTTACCGGGCATATTTGGCCTAATTTTTAAATTATTCAGATGATGTTTTACAGATGGAAATGGAAATCGAACTCAAAACGACGCGGGGAGTACCCCGCGTCAAAGTCATAAAGCCAATTCTAGTAGCGGTAAGGTTTACCTGCCTTTTCCATAGTTTGGCTATATTTCTTGATGATATTAACAACTTTTGCCTTTGTTGGTGACTCTGCAGCAATCTCATCCCAAAACTTATAAGCTGCTTTTTCAACTTGCGCCCACTCATTATCAGGTATGGATGTCAATTTCATTTTCGGACCATTCACGCGCAGATCAGCTTCACCGCCCCAATACCACCATTGACGATAGTAGTGTGAGCTGTCCATTGTGATTTTTAGGAGCTCCTTGAGATGAGCAGATAGTTCATTATACTTATCCATATTGGCGTAAAATGAACCGGCCCAAGCGCCAGAAATATTGTTTGTCAGGAAGTAATTCGTCGCATCTGCCCAACCAACTGTATAGTCTTCTGTAATACCAGACCACGCAATTCCATCAAGTTCGCCAGTTTGAAGTGCGACGTTAATGTCTTCCCAAGGTAGTGTTACTGGCACAACGCCGAACTGCTCAAGAAAGCGGCCCGCTGTTGGGAATGTAAAGACGCGTTTGCCTTTAAGGTCAGCCAAACGGTAGATAGGCTCTTTTGTCGCAAAGTGACAAGGATCCCAAGAGCCCGCTGACAACCATTTGACGCCAACTTTTGCGTATTCTTCTTCCCAAATTTCGCCCAAGCCATATTGATTAAACAACACTGGAACATCGAGAGAGTATCGGCAGGCGAATGGAAAATATCCACCAAATACAGTAACTTCGGTCGGTGAAGCCATTGAGTCATCATCTGACTGAACGGCGTCAATTGTACCGTTTTGCATTGCGCGGAATAGCTCGCCTGTAGGAACAAGCTGGTCAGCAAAATACAATTCGATTTCCATGTCATCGGCGGCAATTTTATTAAAGCTGTCGATGGCAGGCTTAATGACGTGTTCAGCCAAGGCCGGGCCGGCGTATGTCTGCATACGCCATTTGATTTTCTTCTTAGTGTGAACGGCTGGTGCCGCCATCTCGGAAGTTCCCGGACTGTTATCGGAGCAGGCCGCTGCGATACCAACGACCCCTGCAGCCCCCACTGTTGTTATGAATTTTCTTCTATCTGTCATTTTCATCCTCCCTTTTTGTGGACGTTTTGGTTATGTGCCCGACCATCGGGCGGTCTCTCTGGTAGAGATCTCGTGCTTTTATTGGCCATCATTTTCCGTAGACTTGTTCTGGTAGCCAAAGTGCAATTTGTGGAAATACAGTTACTAATCCGAGCGCGATGATCATGATGAAGACAAAGGGTATGATCGAAATATAGATATCCTTTAGAGACACAACGTCCGGCGCCATGGCCCGCATTAGGAACAAATTATATCCAAATGGCGGCGTCATATAAGCAATCTGACAAGTGATTGTATAAAGAATACCATACCAGATAAGATCAAATCCTAGACTACCGACCAGCGGCACATAAAGTGGCGCAACGATAACCAGCATCGCAGTATCATCTAGGAACATGCCCAGAATAATATATGAGAGCTGCATGAGTAGTAAAATCTGCCATGGGCTCAAATTAAGGTCTTCAAGAAAGAAGCCCTCGATAGCCTTAATAGCTCCGAGCCCGTCAAAGACTGCTCCAAAACACAAAGCAGCGACGATAATCCACATAAACATGCAGGTAATACCGAGGGTTTTACGGGTCGAGGCCTCAAGAACTTTTAAAGTTAGTTTACCTTTGAGTGCCGCAGCACCCAAAGCGGCAAGAGCACCAATCGCAGAACTTTCAACAAGACTCGTCCAGCCACGCACAAAAGGAATCATCATAATAGCAAATATCATGATCGGCAGTAAGCCCGCCAGCAAGAGTCTGTATTTCTCAGCCTTAGGCACATTGCGTTCTTCCTCTGGAAGAGGCGGGCCTAGCTCGGGCTGCAATTTACAACGAATAACGATATAGAGGATAAATAATGTGGCCATGAGTAAACCCGGGCCGATACCAGCAAGCCATAGCTCTCCGACGGGTTGACGGGCGATCATGGCGTAAAGCACCAGCACGACGGAAGGCGGCACCAATATTCCGAGGGATGAACCCGCTTGGATTACTCCGGTTACCATACGTTTGTCATAGTTACGTTCGAGTAACTCAGGTAACGCGATTGTGGCCCCGATGGCCATGCCGGCGACTGAAAGGCCGTTCATGGCAGAAATCAGAACCATAAGAATAATCGTGCCAATGGCAAGGCCGCCGTGGAGTGAACCCATCCATACGTGCAGCATGCGATAAAGATCATTAGCTATTTTGGACTCGGAAAGAATATAACCCATGAAAATAAACATTGGGAGCGTCAACAGAGGGTACCACTTCATGGCTTTCATGAGGCTGAAGTATGCTAGATTGCCGCCACCATCGCCCCAGAGTAACAGTGCCGCGATAACAGCCACGGATCCAATAGCTGCAAACACTCGCTGACCTGTCATTAACGACAGCATCATCGAGGCAAACATCAATATCGCGATTAATTCATATGACACTATTTAACCCTCGCCTGTATGGCCATGGAGCTCAGCCGGAGTTTTAATTTCTACCCCGCGAAGTCTCGCAAGGTTTCTTAAAAGTGAGGCAAGCGCCTGAAGCAACATCAACCCTATCGCGATGCAAGTTATGATTTTTATGGGAGCCATTTTAGGGCGCCAGGCTGTCGCACTGGTTTCATTGTATTTCAGAGCATATTGCGCACTCGCAATACCGCCATAAAGAAGCACTCCAAGATAAAGAATGAGCGCCAAAACTGTAAAGCAATCCACGAAGGCTTTGGTGCGCACCGACCAACTATCGTAAAAAAGATCCATCCTAACATCGCTGCTCATTTGCATGGCATAAGGTCCACCTAAGACAAAATATCCGATCATTAGAAACTGCGCCATTTCAAGCGTCCACAATGAAGGCGATAAAAACGCCTTTGAAAACGATGACCACAATAGAACTGCGATCATAGCAAATAAAAGCAACATGGCCACGCGACCAATGTAATAATTCACCCAGTCTATGGATTTTACGAGGTAAATAATGAACTTAGGCATTGTTCTTCGCCTCCTAAAGTTTGAAGGTCGGCTATCCCATGCTTTATCATTGCCTTTAAAAAGGCGCCCATTTTTTCGACATCTTCAGGCGTGCGCAATAGGTCGTTTTTAACCTCGATCATCGCATTAGGTAGATTGCGCGACAGCGCATGAAGCTTGAGGGTATGCATGACACCATCATTAGGACCGTAAGGTGCATTTCTAGCAACCTTTACGGCCTTGTCCACTGTATATCGAAGCATGGTGTCGGCTAGGCGCGAATCCGCATCGTGTAGTATTCCTACCTCCACTGTACGATGGGCACCAAGGAATATAGGTGTAAAGGAATGAATTGAGATAATTACGAGATCATCTCTCCGGTCAGCAATACTGTCAACCACACTGCGAACCGCATATTCAAAGGGCCGATAAATTTCTTGTACTCTGTCAAAATGGTCCTCTCTGGTAAGTTCCAAATTCCCAGGAATTACGCATTTGGCACTCTCTGTAGGAATGGCATTTTGCGCAAATGGAGGGCGATTGCAATCATATACAAGCCGGGAATAGTTGGCGCTTATCAACGGAGCGTCGAGTGCGTCGGATAAAAATTTAGCGACTTTATATGCCCCCGGATCCCATGAAATATGGCTAGTTAATTCAGACGAGGACAAACCTAAATCATTCAAAGCTATAGGAATATCCATACAGGCATGCTCACATACCAAAATCAGGGGTGCGACACCTGTTAGATTTTCCGCTAAAAAAGGCGGTTTTTCATTAACTGACAAAAGAGCCATTCAGTTGTTTTCTGTTTTTAATGGGCGTCCTGACATCAAAATAAGACCTTCTCTAAATATATGTAAAATATTACACAGAGCGATCTATTCTGTCAATATCTCTTCACTAATATTGTTCTCAAAACCCTTGATTAGGGTGAATTTAACCCATAATGTTGTCGCAAAAGAATAAAGTTGTAAATTTGTTTCATTATCAGGATTAAAGTTATGGATATTTTTTCCGTTACAATTGCCGCCAAATTGAAAGAGAATTACGATTCTTTTACACGTGCTGAAGTGCAACTCGTCGGCTCGCTCCTTAATGATTACCCTGTATCCGCCCTAGGCTCGATTACAACGATCGCAGAGAACGCAAAAGTCTCAACTCCGACAGTTGCTCGCATGATTAAAAAGATAGGGTTTTCTGGATTTAGTGATTTTCGATCAGCGATCCGCGACGAACTTGCCGCAATGATATCCAATCCGATGGTCAAACGTGAAACGCAGTTCGCGGCATCAAACACTGACCAGTCTGTCATGGATAGTCACTTTATCGACACATTCGCCAAATCGGTCCAGAATAATATTGAGCAGACATTGCGTCGACTCGATCGGGCGGATTTAGATTCTCTCGTCAATATTTTGACCCAATCAGATCGCAATCTATATATTCTTGGCGGACGAGTGACCTGTAGTCTAGCAGAATATTTTTTCACTCACCTACAAGTCATTCGTCCTAATGTTCACTTGATCAGTTCGATTGCAGGTGTCTGGGCTCCCCATGTTTTAAACATGCAAAAAGATGATGTGTTGCTGATTATCGACATCCGACGATATGAAAACCTATTGCTGAAGCTGGCGAATATTGTCAATGTTCGCGGTATCGAAATTGTCCTTTTCACAGATCAATGGGGGTCTCCGATTTCCAAACTCGCTAGCCATAGCTTTAATTGTAATATCACTGCGCCATCGGCGTGGGACTCTTCATTAACCATCTTATTTGCCCTCGAGGCCCTCGTCTCGGAAGTTCAAAACAAGACCTGGGAAACCAGCAAGGAACGCATGAAAGAACTCGAATACATATTTGACCAAACACGGTTATTCAGAAAATTTGTTTAGCTAACATCTGGCAAGCTTGCAACGTACCGATAGTCAAATATCGCCCAAGCGTATATCAAACACGGGGTTGATTTTGCCATAAAATCAATTGTCTATCCTGGATATTCCGGCCACTGATCTTTGCACCTGAGCAGGCGTTGTGGCCAACTCGTGATTCTAGCATCATTTCGCCGATTACACTTATGTCAGTCATAAATTTCAGAGGTCAAAGTGATTCTAGCTTTACTCACCTGAGGTGGTTCTGCTAAATCGGACAGTTTGTTAAGGTGTGTTTTTTATCCTTTGAGGAGGAGAACGACATGAGCAAACGAAGACGATTTACGGATGATTTTAAGGCGAAGATTGCGCTTGAGGCTTTGCGCGGAGACCAAACACTTTCGCAAATAGCGGCGCGGCACAAACTGCACCCTAACCAGATCAGCCAGTGGAAGCTGCAAGCTTTGGAAGGGCTTAGCGGGGTGTTTTCTAGCGGCAAGCGCGGGGCCCAGCCCTCCGATATGGATGCCAAGATTAAAGACCTGCACGCGAAGATTGGAGAGTTGACAGTGGAGCGGGATTTTCTCCTAAAGGAGGCTTCGCACTCTCTCGCGGCTTAGGGCGATGAGCGTGCGAGAGCGCAAGGCTATGCTTGAACCAAGGTGTTCTGATGTATCCCTAAGCCGCCAGTGCAAGATATTATCGATTAGCCGCTCTACGGCTTATTATCAGGCCAAGGGCGAAAGTTCACAAACGTTGGCCTTGATGCGTAGGATTGACGAATTGTTTATGGCCTGCCCGTTTTATGGTTCGCGCCAGATGCGGGCAGCTATGGCCTTGGAAGGCGTATCAGTTGGCCGTCACCGCGTGCGCAGATTGATGGCTTTGATGGGCTTGCAAGCCATATATCAACGCCCCAACACCAGTAAACCGCACCCGGAACACAGGATTTATTCTTACAAACTCCGTGGTCTCAAAATCACCAAGCCCAATCATGTTTGGTGCACGGATATTACCTATATTCCGATGCAACGAGGGTTTTTATATCTGGTCGCCGTCATGGATTGGGCGACACGGAAAGTACTGAGTTGGCGGTTGTCCAATACGCTTGATACCAAATTCTGTCTAGAAGCACTGGACGAGGCTGTCGCGAAATATGGCGCACCTGAAATTTTCAACTCTGACCAAGGCAGTCAGTTCACTAGCCTAGCCTTTACAAGCAGATTGAAACAGGCAGGCATCACGATCTCTATGGATGGCCGAGGTCGGTATCTTGATAACATCTTCATTGAACGCCTGTGGCGATCAATGAAATATGAAGCGGTATATCTGCATGAAATGAGTGACGGCTTTGCGGCAAAGCGGGTCATTGGTGGCTGGATCAGCTTCTATAATACGCAACGTCCCCATTCAACCCTTGACGGTGCTACGCCCGATATGGCTTATAGAACCACACAAACAAGGAATTTGGCAGCATAAATGAAACCCAAAATACACCTTAACTAAGCTGCCAAACTGTCCAATCAATCAGGATCACCTCAGTGTCAGTGCCGCCAAAACTGTCTATCAGTGATTTCATGCTCAAAGCTAAGGGGCGTTCATCATGCTAGATACAGATGGAATTTCCAGAGTTAAATAAACGTTATTGGGGACGACACTTTTGGGGTAGGGGATATTTCTCGACAACAAGTGGTCAAATTACCGACGATGTCATACTTCAGTATTTAGAAGCCCATAATTCTACCGACGTCAGTCGGTAGTGGTTTAGTATCAACAGATTAACAATTGTCGGGATCCCATGGTGAAAGACCATCCTTCCACAATTTTTCAAGTTCTTGTTTTTCGCGCAATGTATCCATGGGTTGCCAAAAACCCTCGTGCTTAAATACCATTAACTCACCATCATTCGCCAAACGAGCCAACGGTTCGCGTTCAAACGGTTGGGTGTCGTCATCAATATAATCAAAAACTTCCGGTTCAAGTACGAAAAATCCACCGTTTATCCAACCCTCTTTAAGTGGATTCTTTTCTTCGAAAGCTGTAACTTGGTCACCCTCAATGACAAGATTACCAAAACGTGCCGGGGGGCGAACGGCAGTAACTGTGGCTTTTTTGCCGTGGGACTTATGGAATGCCACCAAAGCCGCGATGTCAACATTAGCGACACCATCTCCATATGTTGCCATGCACGTTTCATTGCCAACAAATGACGCCAAGCGTTTAATACGCCCTCCGGTCATTGTGTTCAAACCTGTATCTATAATGGCAACTTTCCAGTCCAGTGAGTTGTTGCCATAAATTTCGACTTCGCCTGTCTTCAAATCAATCCTGTAATCATTAAGCTTCATCGGTAAGTTTGCGAAGAAATTTTTAATGAAATCTACACGGTAACCACCTGCTACCAAAAAATCATCGAATCCATGCCGCGCGTACATGCCCATAATATGTGACAGCATAGGGCGGTCACCTAGTATAATCATTGGTTTGGGTCGGAGGTCTGTTTCTTCAGATAGCCGCGTTCCGTATCCACCTGCAAGTAATATAGTTTTCATAATTAACACTCATTTTAGGTTAGAAGTAAAATTAATTTAGATAAAAAATTAAGTAAACCCTTCGGGGTTATAGGTTGTCCAGTTCCATGCATCGCGACAAGCCTCTGCTACGCTCCGTAGAGCCTTAAAATTAAGTTCCCGCTCGGCCAGCACAGGGTTAGCAACGACTTGCCCCAAGTCCCCAAGTCGCCTAGGCCCAATTGTATACGGTATTGTTATATTATTTTCTTGTTCAAAAAACCGAACAAGTTCAAGTACGCTTGTTCCCTTACCAGTGCCCAAATTGAAAACCTTCGCACCTTTGCGCCCCTGAGTATACTCTAGTGATCGAACATGTCCGTCCGCCAAATCATTTACATGAATGTAATCGCGCACACCTGTTCCGTCAACCGTCTCATAATCCCCACCATAAATAGTTAAGGCAGGCGTCTTCCCAGCACCTACCCGGCTAATGAATGGCAATATATTATTTGGTATACCCAATGGGGATTCCCCTATATTTCCACTAGGGTGCGCACCTATCGGGTTAAAATAACGCAATATCACTGCGCTAACGGAAGGATTTTCAATACAATAGTCTTGTAAAATTTGTTCACAAATCAGCTTAGATTGTCCATAGGGATTAGTTGGTTGAAGCGGGTCTGTTTCCGAAATCAAACGCTGATCATTTGCTCGATAAACTGTTGCAGACGAGCTAAATATAATGCGGTCGACCTTCGCGCGTTGAGCGGCACGCAAAGTGTCAATAAAACCACTTACATTGCAATCATAATAACCCAGCGAATCTGAAATAGATTCTGAAACAGATTTTAGGCCCGCAAAATGGATCAGTGCCAAAAAGTTATACGCCGCAAACACTGCATCTAAAGCCGCGTTATCCCTACAATCACATTGAACACAACTAATGGGCTTGCCAATTAAATTAGACAGACGATCTATTACTATCGGACTAGAATTGACAAAATTATCTAAAATAACTGGCTTGAATCCCTGCTTCACTAAGGAAATAACAGTGTGTGATCCAATATAACCTGCGCCACCGGTTACTAGTACGTTGCCCCTTGTTGTACTCATTTTTCTTGCTCATTTTGGTGTAAGTTATCATTTTTCAATAACCATTTTTTTTCTAAATATCAAGATATAAATGTGCACTCCATCTTAAAAATTTGTTTGTAAAGAGGGAACCCCATGATTTAACCCATTGATGTGCCCCTAGATTTGTAGACACCTTGTTACTTCATTTTGTTGCCATCTCGAACTGAGCGGGTGACAACATCCCGACTTACCATGCTTTCGCTTAGAATTGTAGAACATTTCGATATAATCGAACACGTCCTCACGTGCGAGCTGCCGTGTTTTGTAGGTCTTGCGCCTGATCCGCTCGGTTTTAAGCAAGCGGAAGAAGCTTTCGGCGACCGCGTTGTCGTAACAATTCCCGCGCCGGCTCATACTAGCTTCTAGATTATGCGCAGCTAAGAATGATTGCCACTCCGCACTTGTAAACTGGCTGCCTTGGTCAGAATGGACTATCACTTTAGCTTTAGGTTTGCGCCGCCAAACGGCCATCAACAATGCTGTGAGTGCAAGGCTAGTTTGCATCTGCCCATCCATTGACCAACCGATAACCCGGCGTGAGTGCAAGTCGATAACGACGGATAAAAACAACCAACCTTCATGGGTTTTGATATAGGTGATGTCCGTCACCCAAACCCTGTTAGGTGCTGCGATGTCAAAGTTTTGCTTCAACTGATTAGCTGCCACAATAGATGGCTTAACGCCATATTTGCCAGGACGTCGCTTATAGCCGACTTGTGCCCGAAGGCCACACTTTTGCATAAGCTTGGCCACCGTATTAGGCGCACAAGTCTCGCCCATATCGAGCAGGTCATGATGAATTTTACGGTAGCCATAAACGCAGCCGCTCTCTAGCCATGATTGCTTGATA
>JAZGFW010000254.1:0-2462 GCA_036479895.1 Cocleimonas sp.
TGCTCGAGCCAGGTGACGAGTAAAAATAACTAATATTTCACTGCTTTTCGTTGAAAAACTTGCTAATAACGCGTTATTAGCTTCATTTTCCGCCTCAATCAGTAAAATATTAGCCTATTTTTCTTTCGCCACTGACTCGTGCAAAGGTCTCTATACGATTATTCAATACAATCATTTTCTTCGATAATAATACTTGCTCTAAAATAAGAATATGGAATTCCCCCTACATGGGGAAGAGGAACCCACCATAGGAACCATTCTGTATTATGCTCTGAAATTACTACGGGTATATTTTTAGATATGCAATTCTTGTGTTTCACTTTTACTTGGCTAACATGATTAATCCATTTTGGAATCCAAACAGCCTGTTTGTTGTAACAACCTTTCCAAAGCTTTCTACCTTCTTTTGAATAAGGTTTAATAATCTTATTACAGTTAATATTATCAGGGCTAATTAACTGGATATACCCATATTTTTCATCGCTTATTCCTTTAGCTAGAATTTTTCCCGTTCCATTCATAAATACTACTTCTGCTAGGGGTAATAATTCCAGCTTTTTTGTATTAGAAGTTTTATAGGCCAAATCAATATTTACAGAACCATGGGTAACGGAGTGCCAATACCCATAGGTAAGTATTATTCCTAAAATTATTACACCTAGTATTAGCAATTTTCTCAAGGCTTTACAACAGCCATCCGCGTACTCATAAAAGCCTTAGCAAAGCGCTTGCCTAATTCAAGCTGCCCCTTGGTGTTGTAGTGTAAATGGTCGTTGCGTTTATCTAAGTCAGACGTTTTTATTAAGCGTAGATTTCTTATCCGACTTGCCGCCGTTTTTTGTGCGCGTTGAACTACAGGGCTTGAGGGGAATAAATTGATTGGTGGATTGACGCTACCCATCATAAATAAAGCATTGGGTGATTTCAGCTCTAAACGCAATGCTTTAACGAATCGATTTAGATTATTGGCATATTGCTGTGCTGCCACTGGGTATTTTGCATCGGCTTCACCTTGCATCCATAAGACCCCTGCTAGCTTTGAACGTTCTCCATCAAATTGAATATTGGCTGTTTTTATTAATTTTTTAAAAAGCGGCCCTGCGCTAGCATTACGTGTTGAACGTGCTTTGGATGCATTCCATTGTGGATCCCACGCAAAAAGCGATGTGCCACCTACAGCAAATTTAATCAATTTGATTTTTGTATGAGGGAAGTGACGTGAAAGCTCATGTGCAAAGCCTATTTCAGGCCCAAAATGACGGAAACGATTTAAGGGTGCTTTGTAACCATTGTAATAAAATTCAACATTGCTAGGTACACGTTGATAAGCAGGGGAAAGCTCAACAGTATTGCCTTGACCCGCCATATTAGATTGCCCTGCCAAGATAAAAACCAATTCTTTTGCGGATAGGTTAGTCGTGACAAGTAGTGTTATGAGCACTAAAAAACTCAATACACTTTTGGTATTAAAGAATGGGGGCATGTAGCTATCTTCTCGGTACTACTAAAGCCTTATGATAGCACTAGTTAAGAACACAGCTCTCTATTAATTAGATTTATTTGGAAGCGTTATTTCAACAGATAAGCCTCCTAGTTTTGATGAACGATCAAAGTCGATAGAGCCACCGTACAACTTTACAATATCTTTACATATCGCCAAACCTAACCCATGCCCCTCTACAGATTCATCAAGGCGTATGCCTCTTTGGGTGAGTTGTTTTAGCTCTTCTGCTGTTCCACCCACGCCATCATCTTCTATGGTTACTTTAATGGTGGATGCCTGAGTTTCACTAGAAGCTTGGGTAATTATGGCGCAGTTCACGCTACTATCTGCCCACTTAAAGGCATTGTCTAAAAGATTGCCAAGTAGCTCCATCATGTCCTCACGGTCACCAAATACGCTAACCTCATTTGCTATTCTGTGAGAAACATTGAGTTCATTTTTTCGGTGCGCCTGCTTTAATACACTGATTAAGGTCGGTAACTCTTCGCGTGGGTCAAAGCGTTTTGAGGTATTCCCCAACCCTGCCATACGTGCACGTTTCAACTCTCGCTCGGTTAATTGCTGGATACGCATTGCTTGTTTTTTGGCTTGCGGAAGAGGCTCCTCAGTATTATCGAGTTGTTGCAAGAGCAAGCTTAAGGGTGTTTTTAATGCATGCGCAAGGTTCCCTAATGAATTACGAGAGCGCTCCATGCGTTGTTGCATCAAAGACAAGCTGTGGTTAAATTCTTTTACAAGCGGATAAATTTCTGTGGGTACATTTTCTGATAATTGCTGACGCTCACCTGCTTCAACCTGTTTAATTTCTTTGCGTGAAGCATCTAGGTGCTTAAATAAACGGCGAATAACAAAACGTTGTAAAAGTAAAATTAATAAAAAGCCAACCAACCCAATCGTAATAAAGAGGAAGCTAAAGTAACGGCGATTTTCCATGAGCAAACTCATATCTTCTGCAATT
>JAZGFW010000255.1:0-6367 GCA_036479895.1 Cocleimonas sp.
CGCCACATCCAAGTAAGCATGCTTTTTCAAGGTCTGCTTCTTTGTTAATTTTTGCCAATGCAATTTCTGGTACAACGGTGTATTCAGAAAATGTTGAACAGCCCATGTAATGGAAAATATCTTTGCCACCTTGTGAAAAACGGCGCGTGCCGTCAGGCATATAACCTGTCCAAATAGTGCCAGCAATGGTCTGACAAAGATTAGATTTAGTGGTATTACAGTACTCACAATTACCACATTCAGCGATGTACAGCGGGATAACATGATCGCCCACTTTTAAATCTTTAACGCCAGCACCCAGTTCAACAACTTCACAACCACCTTCATGACCTAAAATACAAGGGAAAGAACCTTCAGGATCATCGCCTGATAAAGTGAAAGCATCGGTATGACACACACCTGATGCAATAACCTTTAATAGAACTTCGCCTTCTTTTGGTCCCATTACATCAACCATTTCAATCGATAATGGTTTTTTAGCTTCCCATGCGACGGCTGCTTTTGCTTTCATAGTGAACTCCTTAAAAATAATAAAAATGAACATTCATTCTATAGTAATATTGCTATTAAATGAATAGTCATTTTAATAGCGATTTTTACACGAGAGGAAGAAGAGAGAAAATATGCGGGAATTTTACTGTTTTCCTTGGAAGAGAGTTAGTTAACGGTAAGGTTATGGTTGATTTCTTATGGAGGGCGGTAGGCTTAAGGATACCCTGATTAAGTCCGCAGGGCGCGCTTAGAAGGTATCAACTCCGTTGTTGTAAATTTTGCGAAGGGAGCGACCATTCTCAAAATCTACGCCTAGGACTTGATACTTCTAAGCACGCAGAATTTTTTGGGACTTATTCAGGATCTCCTTAAGAGAATATTTGATGGTTGAATATGTTACGCTAAGATATTAAAGGAGTAGCACTCCCTGAACTTAATCGGGTTCCTTAACAGATAATACCGATAACCAAGGTCAATGAATGTGGAATTTATTAGGACTTTATAATGCCTTATTTAAAACGTGATGCACTTTGCCCTGAGCCTATCGACTGCCGTATTTTATCTGCTGCTTTAGATTTATTTGTTGAGAACGGCTTTCATAGCGTTTCAGTTCACGATATTAAAAAGAATGCTGATGTTAGTATAGGCTCTATCTACAACCATTTCGGGGGCAAAGAAGGCATCGCTAAGGCATTAAATAAGCACCTCTTAAACGAAATGGATGAACTCATTGATGACGTAATGCAAAGTCATGACTCACCCGAACAACAGTGTAAAGAAATTATTATAAAATTATTGGGGTACACTGAAACCCATACGAATATTATTGCCTTCATTTTTCATGCGAAACATACAGATTTTTTACCCAATGAACCTTTGATATGCGATGCCTCCCCCTTTATTAGAATTCGAGAAATTATTAGCCAAGGCATGAAGCAGGGGGAGTTTATAAAAACCGATCCCTTTGTGGCTACCTCTAGTTTATTTGGCGGTGTAACTAAAATGATCCAACTTAGGCTTGATGGACTGATTGATAAACCGCTAACGGATTACACCGATATGATTATAAAAACAGGCTGGCATGGGGTAGCAAAATAAGCATGGATACGTTGCTAGATAAGGATAAGTTAAATCAGATATTAGGCGATTACTATAGTGGTAAAGCCAGCGAATGTATTAAAGACCCTGATATTTTGCGCCAAGTGCGTATGCGTCGTCGTCAATTGGGTCGCATGATGACGGCGCTGGATAGAGAAAAGGCCAAATACCGTATCCCTGCAGGCGATTATTTTATAAGCCGAAAAATTGATGGTGAATTCACTTGCCTCGTTTATAAAGATGGAGATGCCTTTACCATAAACCCTGGTGGCACAGTGCGTTACGGTGCAGAGTTTCACAAACGTGCTGCCAAGCACCTTAAAAATGCAGGCGTGAAATCGGCGTTAATTGGTGGTGAGTTATATGTGAACCGTCCTGACGGAAAACGTCCATGGGTGCATGATGTAGTTCGTGTAGCGCGCAAGCCAGAAGATCAGGATGCGGTAGATAGCCTTGGTTTTGGTATCTTTAATATTTATGATTTAGATGGCAGAGATTACTCGATGCATTACGCTGATGCGATCAGTAAAGTGCAAGAAATTTTTGGCGAAGATGGGCTTGTCCATTCGGTTGAAACTATCGTTGGTGATGAAAAAGAAATTTTCAAAAAGTTTGCTGAGTGGGTTGATGGCGAAGATGCTGAAGGGGTAGTCGTTAGAAGCGATAGCGCGGGCGTCTTTAAAATTAAACCGCGCCATACGCTTGATCTTGCAGTAATAGGTTTTACAGAAGGTATTGATGATCGTTCTGGCATGTTACACAGTATGTTGCTGGCGGTGATTCGTAAGGACGGTAGTTTTCAAATCATATCACGTGTTGGCGGTGGTTTTAGTGATGAACAACGCATTGAGTTGCTAAAACTGCTCAACCCGCAAGTGGTAGAAAGCGAATACGCCGAGGTGAACTCCGACCGCGTTGCGTATCAAATGATAAAGCCGGGACTTGTTATTGAGATTTCTTGTTTAGATATAATCTCAAGAACCTCCCATGGTAGTACTATCGACCGTATGATTATTGAGTGGGTGGAAGATGAAAATCATTGGATTGGTGTTCGCCGTTTGCCTTTATGTAGCATTATCTCCCCTCAGTTTTTGCGCATCCGTGATGATAAAATGGCGAATGCCGACGATGTGAAAATGAGCCAGCTTTCAGATATTACTGAAATCCCTGATTTAGAACGTATTGCGGATGACTTAATTTTGCCCAGCAGTACAGTGATGGAACGTATAGTTGCTACCAAAACACTCAAAGAAGCCACTATGGTTCGAAAGTTACTTTTATGGAAAACGAATAAAGAAGAAGCTTCGCGTGATCACCCTGCCTACGTTTTGCACTTAACTAACTACAGCCCAAACCGTAAAGAACCTTTGCAACATGAAATTCGTGTGAGTAGCTCAGAAGAGCAAATTAGAATGCTGTTAGCCAACTGGCAAGAAAAGTATATTGTGGGTGGGTGGTCGATTGTTGAGTAGAGGAACTTCTAATGAGTAATATAATCATACGAGAGCTACAACAAAGTGATATCGAAGCTATTGTGAATTATTGGTTAGGTTCACCCGATGATTACCTCATTGGTATGGGCGTCGATCTTAATAAACTTCCTACTGCAGATAAAATCCGGTCTAGCTTAATCGAGCAAATTAACATGCCTGAAGAAGATAAATCATCACTAGCGATGGTCGCTGTGAATGGGCAAGAAGCCATTGGGCAATGTATTATTGTAGATATTTGTAAAGGAAAGTCAGGCTATATGCACCTCCACCTTTGGGATAAAAAACAAAGAAGAAAAGGTTATGGGTTACAAATGGTTCGGCTTTCAATTGCTTATTTTTTTGATAAGTTTGATTTACAAAAAATCATCTGTGAACCATGGTCACAGAACCCTTCTCCGCATAAGGTTTTAACTACGGCTGGTTTTATTCTAGAGAAAGAGTACCGTACGACGCCTGGTTTTTTATGTGTTGAAAATCAGTTGGTTTCTCGATATGTATTAAGCAGAAACTCAATGTGAGTATATCTGAATGAAAATACTCAGCTGGAATATCCTACACGGAGGAGGTCAACGCGCGCATGACATCCTTGATGCGATTGAAAAAGAGCAACCCGATATTGTTACCTTGCAAGAATTTCGTCATGGAAGTAGTAAAGATATTTTACTAGAGGGTTTAAACAAGATAGGGCTAGATGAGCAATACGTACCAGATGTCAATAGTGCGCGTGATAACACGCTTATTATTGCTTCAAAATACAACTTTCAAGCGCAAACTTTTCCTAAAAATGAGCCACTTCCTGCCCGTGCTGTGCGTGCTTTTTTTCCTGATTGTGCTGAATTAAACTTGATTGCAGTACACCTTCCACAAAAGAAAAAACAACCCCCTTATCTGCATGCTTTGATTGATTTAGATAAAGATTTTTTGCAGGAAAATAGTTTGATTATTGGTGATATGAATATCGGTATACCCTTTGAAGACTCCGAAACTAAATCCTTTGAGCATACCTTTTTATTTCAGCAGTTATTACGTGATGGTTGGATAGATGCTTGGCGCTCTCGCAACCTTAAAGAACGTGAATATACATGGATTAGTACCAAACAAAAAAACGGCTTTCGCTACGACCATGCTCTGGCATCATCTAAGTACAACGAGAAAATAAAAGAGATCCGTTACAATCATGACGTTCGCCTGAATAGTATTTCTGATCATTCAATGCTGATTGTTGAAACAGCGGAATAGTCTTCTACTTTTCGATAATTGTTTTTAAGGTTGCTAAGCCTTTGGCATACTCTCCGCCAACCATCTTATCCATCATTAAGCCGAACCAGCGCATGATAGGATTCATGCCTGCATCAGTTTCAAAACCCCAAGTGACTTGTGTTTTATCTGCGTTCGGTTTTAAAGTAAAGAATGATGTAGCCGAGCCTTGATCGCCAAAATCCATGGCAACATTCAGTGATTGGTTTTCCACAGCGTCTGTAATTGTCCAGCTACCATTACCGACACTAGGCTCGTTACTTTGCCAGCTCATGCCTGCGCCTTTGCCAACCTCTGAGCCCGTGAATTGAACTTTCATATTGGGATCCAGTTTTGACCATGGTGACCATTCACTAAAGAGTTTGGGGTTTGCTAAATAAGGGTATATTTCTTCTGCAGATGCTGAAATATCAAGAGTACGCTGGACTTGCTGTTTTTGAGGAAGTAAAAAACTCACCAAAGTCAAAACAATAAGAAGCAGGAGTAAAGCGGTAAAAAACCTTTTTAAAATTCTCATTCTATTATCCTAAAATAAATACTTGCTATAAGCTTAGCACAATACCAGTTCTTCAATTTGAGCTCTGATTGTAATTACTAGATTTTTACACGAAATGAGAGGATTTAGTTACAACGAATGGTAGATAGTCGACTTAATAAGTCTCAAAAACTATGTAAGCAATCTTGGATATATACATGACTTATTAATTGCTTATAATGCTTCGCTTCTAAAAAATAACCATATTTCTTATGCAAGCTAGCGCTATTATAAAATCATTAAACACCTTAAATAATAATAAATTTTTTCAGTTTATTATTGTTTCTGTCATTATCATTTCAGCCTTAATGATAGGGGTAAAAACCTACGATGTTGACCCTGCTTATTTAAAGTTTTTGACTTGGATTGATATTGCCATCACTTATCTATTTCTGTTTGAAATAATTGTACGTTTTCTGGCAGAAGGGCATTCATTTTCTTTCTTTAAAAAAGCATGGAATGTGTTTGATACATTGATTGTGGGGGTTAGCTTAATCCCGATTGATGATTCTGAGGTTGTGTTGCTTGCACGTTTAGTTAGAATATTTCGTGTATTGCGGTTGATTTCAATAATCCCTGAACTACGTATTTTGATTTCGGCATTGATAAAAGCCTTGCCGCCAATGGGTTATGTTTTATTACTCATGTTTATTATTTTCTATATTTATGCGGCTGTGGGTAGCTTGTTGTTTGATTCAATTAATCAAACGTTGTGGGGTGATATTTTGGTTTCAATGTTAACCTTATTTCGTATTGTCACCTTTGAAGATTGGACAGATATAATGTACGAAACAATGGAAGTTTATCCGTTTTCGTGGATTTTTTATCTAACCTTTATATTCTTAAATGCTTTTGTGTTTTTAAATATGATGATTGGTATCGTGATTGAACGCATGCAAAGTGAGCATGATGCCTATAATTTAGAACATGATATTGGTGAAGCAGCTGAGTTAAAGCATATCCATGAGGATACGCGGGCAATTTTAGAACGGCTTGAATCGTTGGAGAAGCAACTGTCTATTAAATAAGCGCAACCCACAAATTACAGTTATTAGCTACGCCTTTTAGGTGCTCTATTTCCACCTTGTGGGTTTTTCTGTGAGCTTCTTGGTTGCTGTTTTTTCTTACTCTTCCAGTTCTGATTTTTGTTTTTATTGGGTTTTTGGTTCTGCTTATTTGAGCGATTCCCGCCTGAATTCTTCGCACCTTTTGGTTTAGGTATGCGTTTATCCAAGCTCGTTACTGGTACATCGTGGTCTGGCTCAAAACCATCCACCAAGGTTCTTTTAAGCACTTGTTTGATTAAATGTTCAATATCAGAAAGCTGTTTAACTTCATCGGCGCTAACCAGCGATACCGCGTGACCATCACTACCCGCACGCCCTGTACGACCGATTCTATGCACATAATCCTCAGGGACATTAGGTAGGTCAAAATTTACTACCTGTGGCAGTTGGTCAATATCAATGCCGCGCGCTGCAATATCGGTGGC
>JAZGFW010000256.1:0-2042 GCA_036479895.1 Cocleimonas sp.
TTATCAGCACTGGGCTCAATGAACACTGTTCGCATAGAAGGAATGTCGATTAGCGCACATTCAGTTCTCTGAAAAGTGTTTTCAATGTGTTGTTATACGCAATATAACACATAGTAACGATCGGTGCATCATATTGAGAAGGAAAACGTATAAAAAAAGGTAATGAAATAGTTAGTAGGCCGAAAAGAAGACTGCACCACGCTACTAAGACTGGTATAGGGGAAGATGGCATATTTAAGAGCGTTTGTTCTTGTCGTTATAAGAGTAGACTGGCCACAATTAGCTGCAACAATAGCATACACGTAGGGCCTAAGCTATCAGGAACATTTCATATAACACCGGCTGTATGGCCAGCCGTTTTCACAT
Organism: Cocleimonas sp.; assembly: GCA_036479895.1. GTDB lineage: Bacteria > Pseudomonadota > Gammaproteobacteria > Thiotrichales > Thiotrichaceae > Cocleimonas. Next base: position 367 of record JAZGFW010000256.1, read on the forward strand.
TTAATCCATATTTATTGATATCAAGAATATGGACACAGTATCCATCTTTATTGATATCAATAATTCATTTATTGATATCAATAATTCATTTATTGATATCAATAATTCATTTATAGATATCAATAAAGATGGATGCTGTATCCATCTTTATTGATATCAATAAATGAATTATTGATATCAATAAAGATGGCGTCGGTCATATTACAAAACGAATGCTCCCCGTGAAAGAGCGCGCCATGCACGCTTAGAAATTGGCCAGATCGACATGTAATTGTCAGAGTTGCAATTTATCATTCCTATATAATATAATTAGTTTACACTGACATCCCTATAATTTATTTTCGTTATCATATTTCTATAAACAACAAAATAAATATGTATTTGCTGCTCAGCAGTTGCGTTTGCCAAGGATCATCCAGTGTTCACATTTAAAACATTTGCTGCTGAATTATTGATATCAATAAATCAATTATTGATATCAATAAATATGGGTTTGGCATCCATCTTTATTGATATCAATAAATGATTTATAGATATCAGTAAATGATTTATTGATATCAATAAATGAATTATTGATATCAATAAAGACGGCGCGGGCCTCCATCTTTATTGATATCTATAATTCATTTATTGATATCAATAAAGATGGACGCCGCCGCCACATTTTGTGATATCAATAAATCATTTATTGATATCAATAAATCATTTATTGATATCAATAAATGAATTAGAGATATCAATAAATGAATTAGAGATATCAATAAATGAATTAGAGATATCAATAAATGTGGTATCGGCGTCCATCTTTATTGATATCAATAATTCACTTATAGATATCAATAAATGATTTATTGATATCAATAATTCATTTATTGATATCTATAAAGATGGACGCCGAGACCATATTTATTGATATCAATAATTCATTTATTGATATCAATAAATCAGCAGCAAATGTTTTAAATGGGAAAACAGGATGCTCCCTGTGATCGGGTAATTTGGCGCGCCGTGCGTTTTGTTGGTAGTTTCCGGTCCGGGTTGGTAATTATAAATTGGTGGAACAAGGGATCGTTTTTTATTAAAGTATTTACACACTTTTAGCACTTTCTAGATAGCATCAGCGGTGACCAAGGTCTCTTGGTATCGGTGTCTTTATATGCGACGGCGGTCTGCCATGACGATCGAAATTAGTGAGGCGGCGGGTGGAAAGGGCGCCGGCGGGAAACGCCACAGCCGAGCATCAAAAACAGTATTTAATTAGGATGACTAAACAAATATAATACCGTCATTAACAAATAATAATAGGGTATTATCATAATGAATTGCTTCGGTAGCGTCCACGTGGAGCATGGTGGCGCCCTCTTTATTGATATCAATAAAGATGAATGTCCATACAGCAGCGCCCTCTTTATTGATATCAATAAATATGAATGTCCATGCAGCAGCGCCCTCTTTATTGATATCAATAAATATGGATGTCCATGCAGCAGCGCCCTCTTTATTGATATCAATAAAGATGGATGCCCATATGCAGCAGCGCCCTCTTTATAGATATCAATAAATATGGATGTCCATGCAGCAGCGCCCTCTTTATTGATATCAATAAAGATGGATGTCCATGCAGCAGCGCCCTCTTTATTGATATCAATAAATATGGCGTCGCCATCTGATGTATC
>JAZGFW010000257.1:0-9787 GCA_036479895.1 Cocleimonas sp.
TTTAAATTTCTGTGAAGGGTAGTTGTTTAATTTTAAAAGCTTTATTATATTCTGTATTGAATACTGTCAAACCAATTAAGATAAATCTATTAAACTTGAGCTGTAGATATGATAAATAATGATGTACTAAGACGTTTACGTTATACCTTTGATTATAGTGATTCAGCAATGATGAAACTTGCGAGCACTCAGGATAAGAAAGTTACACGTGCTGAAGTTAGTGCTTGGTTAAAGAAGGATGATGATCCTACTCAAGAAAAATGTATTGATGAACAGCTGGCAATTTTTTTAAATAACTTGATTGATGATAAGCGTGGTAAGCGAGAAGGGCCGCAACGACCACCTGAAAAGCGTTTGACTAATAATCTAATATTTATGAAATTAAAAATAGCCTTAAACTTACAAGCAGAAGATGTCTTGGAAATTTTAGCACTGGCAAGCTTCAAGATAAGCAAACATGAACTCAGTGCTTTCTTTCGTAAGCCAGGGCATAAACATTATCGAGAGTGTAAAGATCAGATTTTGCGTAATTTTTTGCAAGGCTTACAATTTAAATTTCGGCCACAGGATGTTTCCTTAAAAGCCCCGAAAGCTAAAAATAATACTAAAGTGAATGATGACCCTGTTTCCGTTGATCCTACAACCGACACAACAATCGATCTAACTAATAAAGATGCTTACAAATGGAAAAAATTAAAGCCTTCTAGCTAGTTCTAGTTGCCCTACGTTTCCAATAATAACCACCAGCTGTAGTCGCGAGTAGGATGACAATATAAGAAACGATATTTGTCTTTGTTACACCTGCAGGGGTTTGTAATGCAATAATCATCATAATACTGGCTGTAAGAAGTCCTACAATAAAACTATGCAGTATTGTTTTTCTTCGAGCTACACCTGCCGTTATATATCCACCAGCAAACATAATAGCCGCAAACATAGGTATAGTTATAAAATTGAGAATTGATCCACTCACATTACTTAAGAAAGGGAAATGAGTTGATAAATTATGGTAGGTAGCCGCTAAAAAAATATAAGCTATTTTCATAAGCAATGAGGCAATAAGCATGAATAATGCGCCTGTTAAAACTGCTTTGAAAGATTGGGTGAAATTAAATGAATTCATAAGTTTGCTAGTTTACCCCAATCACGCAGATTAATGAATTAGTTAATCTACGTGATCGGGGTAAACCTATGAGGTTTGAATAATATCTATTTTGATACTGATAAAAGTTTAGAATTTTTTAAGTCATGTAAAATATGAGCGGCTTCATCAAGAAACACATCAATTTTTTTCTTTTTTGTGAAAATATCATCATTCTTTTTCTCTTGCGCGTCACGTAACTCTTTCATTGTTTTATAAGCAGGTTCACCATTAGCAATCTGTAGTTGATTTTCTAGTGTTAATAATTGCTTATTAAAGGCTTCCCGCTTTGCTTTTCGCTTTGTTAAGTTTAATGAGAGTATTTTTTCATTTCCTGCTGCAACAAGTAACTTTACACGGTTGAAGGTGCTTACAAATTTTGGTGTTGAATTACGACGTTTTATTGATTTTGTTTCAGCTAGCTTAATGGCGCTTTCAGCTAAAGCTTTAGGAAAATCATTATGTTGAGCCTGATCTATATGCCGCCATGGTAATGCATTTTTATAAGCACGTTCACCAAAGTCACCTTCGATTTTGGGTAGATTCCATGAAATATCGGGTATTACACCTTTGTGTTGAGTACTATCACCATTTACGCGAAAGAACTGAGCAGTGGTGATTTTCAATTCACCTAAAGGTTTATCAAAAGACTTCCGAGTATAAGAATTAAGTGGTAGTACGGTCTGCACAGTTCCTTTGCCAAAAGTTGTTTCACCAATAATAACAGCACGTTTATAATCTTGCATGGCGCCTGCAAAAATCTCTGAAGCTGAAGCGCTTCCTTTGTCGATGAGCACAGCCATAGGGCCGTCATAGACGAACCCGGAATCATTATCTTTTAAAATATCAGTGCGCCCACTGGTGTCGTTGATTTGCACCACAGGGCCGCGGTCGATAAATAGATCGGTTAATGAAATCACCTCACTGAGTGAACCGCCGCCATTGGCGCGTAAGTCAATAATTAGATTATCAATACCTTCTTTTTTTAGTTCAATCAATAGTTTTTTCACATCGCGTGTTGTGCCAGCATAGTCAGTATCACCACGGCTACGCGCTTTAAAATCGATATAGAAAGAAGGTAAGGTAATAACTCCAATTTTGTCGTTATCGATCTCAATAATACGTTTGCTGGCTGCTTGATGTTCAAGCTTAATCTTATCTCTAATAATAGTTACTGCTTCGGGTTTGCCACTAAGCCCCGTTTCGCTTGGAAGCACAGACAACACAACCGTTGAACCTTTTTTACCACGAATTATATTAACCACGTCTGTCAAACGCCAACCGACGATATCTTTGATTGCATCCTTGTTATCTTGACCTACGCCTATGATACGATCACCTGCTGAAATTTTTCCAGAGAGATCAGCGGGGCCTCCAGGAACAACACTGATGATTTTAGTGTGCTCATCATCGGTACGAAGTACAGCACCGATACCACTTAATGAAAGACTCATTTGAATATCGAATTGTTCAGAAGAACGTGGCGATAAATAGGAAGTATGCGGTTCTATCGCAGTCGCATAGGCGTTTGCAATGGTTTGAAATAGCTCGTTAGGTTTAATCTGTGAGGTTCGTTTGGCAATGTTGAGATAACGCTTCTTAAGGCTTTTAAGCGTTTCGTCGTGTGTTTTATCTGCTAATATTTGGTTTATATAGTCATTTTTTATGCGTTTGTTCCATAAAGCGTCAAGTGATTTAACATCGTTTGACCAGGCAATATCTTTACGGTCAAGCTTATAACTCTCGTCTTTGTTTAAGTCGAGTTTTTGTGAAATTTGTTTTGTTGCATATTGTGAACGTTCTTTAACACGTAGCTGGTAGATTTTAAAAATACCAACAGCAATATCCGTATTACCTGCTTCAATAAAATCATCAAATTTATGCTTATATTGATTAAAGTCATCAATGTCGGTTTGTGTAAAGTAGACTTTACTTGGGTCTAATTGCTTGATGTATTGCTTAAGAATCTTTTCAGAAAAGGTGTCATTTAATTTAAACTTTTTATAATGAAAGCGCTTTAACATCTTGTTAATTAGCGTTAGTTCAAAGTTATGACGAGGTGAAAGTGCTAAAGGTTTAGTTGCTTGTACCGTCGTATTTGTTTCTTCAACACTTTTGTTAACTATTTGGCTACTGCCAATGGATGGTTCATTACCTGTTTTAGCAAGTTTTTCAGAAAGAGGAGGTTTGCCTAAACAGCCTGCAAGAGCAAGTGTTAATCCCATTAGAGAAACTTTAAGGCTAAGTAATAATAAGCGAGTTTTTGACATTATATTTTTTCATTGGTTAAGGTATAAAATAGGGCGCTGACTATAACACCCAGCTTCAATAAAGACTAATGGAGCGCAGGCTTGTTTTAGAGTCTTTGCTAAGTGCTTTATACAAAGAGCTTTATACACAAAGCCTTAAGGACGTCCTGATTGAATCCCATGAAATTCTGTAAGCTTCTAGGTTATTATATTCTAGATTCTAGGCGAGCTTCGCAAGGAAATAACTACTTTCTTTAACAAAGGTTCAGCAACGAAGATAATGCCCTAAAAGCTTACCTTGTGGGCTTAGCCAAGTTCCCAACTTTTTCGTTATTTATTTTTACCATAGAGTGACTATGCGAAAAATGAATGACTTGATATTGGAAACTTAGCGTTGTCAGGAATTATGTGACTTAATCAGGGCTTCCTTAAAGTTAAAGTTGGTTGCCAATGTGATAAATCACAATCAGTATTATATTCCCACTTGTTATGTTTAAAATATCGGGTGGTTTTTAAAATACTCAAATATTCTTTTCGGTTAATGTTCTCGGCGCCCATACTACTTAAGTGCGAATTTTTAATCTGACAGTCTATTAACGAGTAACCCCATTGTTGTAGATGCCAAGCAAGCGCAATAAAAGCAATTTTTGATGTGTCACGCTCTTTACTGAACATAGATTCCCCGCTAAAAACGCCACCAGTGGCAACACCATATAAACCACCTACTAACTCGTCTTTATCGTTCCATATCTCTACACTGTGCGCATGGCCTAAATTGTATAATTGGGTGTAGGCCATAAACATCTCATTGCTAATCCATGTTCCACCAGAGTCAGAACGGACTGTGGCACAAGATTGAATAACACCCGAGAAGTCACGATCGAAAGTAATGCTATACCCTTTATTACGAATCGATTTACGTAAACTGCGACGAATAATGATTTTATTCGGAAATAATACCGCGCGTGGATTAGGGCTCCACCAATAAATGGGTTCATCAGAGTTATACCAAGGGAAAATCCCTGATTTATATGCGTTGGTTAAGCGAGCAGGGGAGAGGTCTCCCCCGAATGCAATCAATCCATTGGGCTCATTTAAGGCCAATTCAACCGGAGGAAAAGGCTCATCACTAGCATGTGGGTCAAGCAGTGTTAAGGGTTCTTTTTCAGTACTCATGGTTGTATTGGCTCAGTGCTCTCGTTGTTAAAAAGGGTTTATTTATTGTCGGCTGCCAATTTGTCGAGAAATTTTTCTGCATCAAGGGCTGCCATACAACCAGTGCCTGCAGAAGTAATTGCTTGGCGGTAAACATGATCCATTACATCACCCGCGGCATAAATGCCCTCCATGCTGGTTTGTGTTGCATTCCCAGATGTTCCGCTGTTAACAGTGATATAGCCATTGCTCATATCTAATTGGCCATCAAAAATATTGGTGTTGGGCTTGTGTCCGATAGCTATGAAGATACCATGTACATCAATATCTTGCATTTCACTGGTTTTAACGTTTTTAATACGCATGCCTGTTACACCAGCATCATCTCCTAAAACTTCTTCGAGGGTGTTATCCCACATTAACGTAATATTTCCTGTGTCAGCTTTTGCTAAAATCTGGTCACGTAAAATCTTCTCTGAACGTAGTTCATCACGGCGGTGTACTAAATAAACCTCTTCAGCAATATTAGAAAGGTAAAGTGCTTCCTCTACAGCCGTATTACCACCACCAATAACAGCAACTTTTTGGTTTTTGTAAAAGAACCCATCACAGGTTGCACAGGCAGAAACACCACGACCTTTAAAGGCTTCCTCTGATTCTAGCCCTAAATACATTGCTGATGCTCCCGTACAAATAATTAAAGCGTCACAGGTGTATTGCTCTGAGCCACCTTTCAACTTATAAGGCTTCTCACTGAAATCAACTTCTGCAATATAATCAATTATTATTTTAGTATCAAAGCGTTCTGCGTGTTGCTTCATGCGTTCCATTAAGTCAGGGCCTTGTACACCTTCATTGTCACCTGGCCAGTTATCTACATCGGTGGTGGTCATTAACTGACCGCCTTGCTCCATACCTGTAATTAAGACGGGATTAAGATTGGCACGAGCTGCATAAACAGCAGCACTATAACCTGCGGGACCCGAACCTAAAATTATTAAAGAATGATGAATAGCATCGCTCATTGTGTAACTCCAAATGTGTTAATTTTTTTTAAAGAATGTCGAATTCACCAAAATTATCAGACTATCCTTGTACATGAGCCTACTACACCACAAGTATACGACTAGCTCAATTACCTTTCTAAAAACTCTTGTTTTTATTGTAGGCAATTGTAGGTAATAGAGTAGTTTTTAACCTTCATTTTTGTCGTTAAAAGTTATATACTTAGTGCATCGTATAGGGCTATACGTTACTAAATGGATTTTAGATTAACTAAAAAATTCTATCAAAATCCAATATTAAAATATTTTCTCACGGCAAGGGCTTGTCAGTTTAAGAATCGTTTATAGATAATTCTTGGCTTAAGTGCTTTTCAAAGGAATAGGGGAATACCATTGGCTGCAGCAAAGAAGAAGCGCACTTATAAGAAAAGAGCGCCTAAGAAAATAACAAAAGTAACGCCACAAAAAGTTGCTTTAAATTCATCGAAAAGAACCAGCTTAAAACATACCATTATCTTGATTCTATCAGGTATAACGGCGGTTGTTTTGTTGGCGCTATTAACTTATAACCCCGCTGATCCTGGTTTATTTCATTACGATAGTAATGCTGTAATTCAAAATAAAGCAGGCTCGGCAGGGGCTTATCTAGCGGATGTCTTGTTTGGGTTTTTTGGGTATATTGCTTACTTGATACCCGTAGCTTTTATGGTTTCTGCTTTCCTTGTATTTCGTTCATCTCAAGAAAGTCACCGCGGTATTAATTTAGGAATCACTTTATTTGGTGTATTTCTGGCTTTAATCGCTGGCTGTGGCTTAGCCACTTTATTATGGCCCGAGAGTCTACTTTCAAATACATCAGGTGGTTTACTAGGCCACGGAATTGCCAAAATGTTTGTCCGTTTGTTTGGTGATATTGGTGCAACTATGATTTTGTTTTCTGGGTTTATCGCAGGAATTACCCTGTTTGCAGACATTCAGTGGTTAAAGCTGGTTGATATGATTGGTGGATGGATTGTGAGTGGTATTGACGTTATTACTCGTTCAACTTCAGCAATCATGCCCAAGGAGTCTTATGAGGGTGGTTCGATGCCTGTTATGGATGATGATCCTGCTCCCGTTTCTAATAAGATGGTATTAAAACGGGGTTCATCGGAGTTGGGTGTTGATAACAATAATAATGGTTTCTCTCATCAATCAAGTGGTTCAGAACAACAGCGCTCTAACAACAACGGTAGTATTATTGGTGCAGTAACGGCAGGTGTAGCAGGACTGTTTGCATGGAAAAAAGCATCGGGTGAAGAAGGTGTTGATAAACCTAAAACATTACAAGAATACCAAGAGCCCGTAATGGATCCATTGGAAGATGTTATCCCTTACAAGTCAGCGGCAGAGTCTCCTGTGCTAGGTGTGCCAGACTATATAAGTAATACCGACTTTCATGTTGATATGGAATCTTTTGAAGAAGAGGACGTGAAAGTTGCCGGTTTAAATGATGTGATCGTTGCTAAAACGAATCCTGCTGTAATAACACCTAAAGTAACATCACCTACAGGCGAACAGAATGCCAAAGTTCCTACAAAAAAAGCGACACCTAAAGCAAGGCCTGCTAAGAATACTTTACCTTTAGACAAAGCAATAACCCTTCCACCGATTGATTTGCTAAATTCTGCACCGGTCAACCAAGGTCAATTCTCAAAATTAGAACTAGAAACTCATGCTAGAAATATCATCGAGGCCTTAGAAAGCTTTAAGGTCGTTGGTGTCAAAATAGACAGCTACTATCCTGGCCCAATCATTACACGCTTTGAGTTACTCCTTCCACCGGGAACTAAAGCGAGTAAAATCACGGGCTTATCGCAGGATATGGCGCGTAGTATGTGTGTGCCGAGTATTCGTGTAGTTGAAGTAATCGCGGGTAAAACAACCATCGGTATTGAAGTTCCGAACACTAAACGTGATTTAGTGGCGATTAGCGAAATCTTAGATTCAAAGGTTTTCCGAGAAGAAACATCACCTTTAACCATGGTGTTAGGAAAAACTATTGAAGGTAACCCTGCCGTTGCTGATTTGTCTAAAATGCCTCACTTGTTAATTGCAGGTACGACAGGTTCGGGTAAGTCAGTTGGCGTCAATGCGATGCTCATTAGTTTGCTCTACAAGGCAACACCGGATGAAGTAAGGCTTATTTTAATTGACCCTAAAATGCTTGAATTAAGTATTTACGAGGGTGTGCCGCACTTATTAACCCCTGTGGTTACTGATATGCAAGATGCCTCTAACGGCTTGCGTTGGGCGGTGGGTGAGATGGAACGTCGTTATGCCTTAATGTCACACATGAAAGTACGTAATATTGCCGGTTATAATGACAAAGTGAAAGAGGCAATTGCCAAAGGCGAACCGATTATTAATCCCACCTTTGATCCTACTCAACATGTTGATGTACGTCCAGAAATTTTAGAACCACTGCCCTTCATTGTTATCGTTATTGACGAGTTCGCTGACATGATAATGGTAGTCGGTAAAAAAGTAGAAGAACTAATCGCCCGCTTAGCCCAAAAAGCACGTGCCGCAGGGATACATTTAATCCTTGCTACACAACGTCCTTCGGTTGATGTAATTACAGGTTTGATTAAAGCCAATATTCCCACGCGTATCGCTTTTCAGGTTTCTACTAAAATAGATTCTCGTACTATTTTAGATCAAGGTGGTGCAGAATCATTACTAGGTCATGGTGATATGTTGTACTTACCACCAGGTACAGGTATGCCTCAGCGCGTGCATGGCGCCTTTGTTGCAGACCAAGAAGTTGAAGATGTGGTTAATTATTTGAAACTCCAAGGGGAACCAGAGTATTTAACTGATGTCACAGATACCACGGGGTCATCTGATGCGATACCAGGATTAGAGCCACTTGCCGATTCAGAAACAGACGCGCTTTACGATCAAGCCGTTGCTATTGTGACTGAATCACGCAGGGCTTCTATCTCTTACGTGCAACGTCGTCTTAAAGTTGGCTACAATCGCGCTGCATCGATGATCGAAGATATGGAAATGGCAGGTGTTGTGAGCGCGGTTCAATCAAATGGTACGCGTGAAGTATTAGCACCAGAGCCAGTGAAAGACTAAAATACAGCAAGTCTTAAAGAGATCAATAATATGAAAAAAGCAGGATTATTAGTAACCGCATCCTTTACTTTATTAAGTACGGTTGCGTCGATTGGATCAAGTGTAGTAACTGCAGCGCCTGATGCTGCTCGCGAGCGCTTAAATAATTTTTTTACTCAAGTAAACACCTTGCAAGGTAGCTTTAGTCAGCAAGTCTTTAGTAAAAAAAATAAGTTGATTCAAAACTCTTCGGGGCAAATTTATTTGAATCGTCCGGGTAAATTTCGTTGGGTTTATAAAACTCCGGAACCACAAGTTATTGTGAGTGATGGAAAAAATGTTTGGATTTATGATGAGGATCTAGAACAGGTTACTATTAAACCCATGAGTAGTGCTATATCAAGTGCGCCAATCGCCTTACTGACGCGTAAGCAATCACCTGATGCACAGTTTCATGTTAAACCTATGGTGCTCAAAGTAGCTGGTTTAGATTGGTTCCAACTAACGCCTCGAAAAAATAGTAAAGATTTTAAGTTTATTGAAATTGGATTAGATGCAAGTGGTTTACGGCAAATGATTATGCACGATCAATTAGATCAAAGAACGGTTATACAGCTGAATGCTAAAAAGAATGCGCCTATAAGTGGGAGCACTTTCTTTTTTAAAATACCTGCGGGTGTTGATGTGATTGGTAAAGCCATATAAAGTGAGATAACTCATCAACCTAACAAGCGACTTTGATAGTCGCTTTTTTTATGCCAAGTTATTTAAAGAATGTCTGAATTTAATATCATAGAAACCTATTTCACTTGGGATAACCCATCTTCAAGCGTTATACAAGGTGTAGGTGATGATGCCGCCTTATTGAATGTTCCTAGTGATAAATATCTAGTTGCATCTGTTGATACATCTATCTCGGGTGTTCACTTCCCTGAAAATACGCCTGCTTTTGATATTGCTTATAAAGCTTTGGCGGTGAACTTAAGTGACCTTGCCGCAATGGGGGCAAGTGCTGAATGGTTCACCTTGGCGCTAACCTTACCTTCGGGTGATAAGCCAGAAGATAAACAATGGTTAAAAGATTTCAGTTTAGGTCTAAAAACATTGTCACAAAAAACAGCTTGCGCCTTAGT
>JAZGFW010000258.1:0-4198 GCA_036479895.1 Cocleimonas sp.
GCCGACATAATCGAGTTCACCATTCAAAAAACTGAATGGGAAGCTCGCTAACGACTCGCAAAGCTCGTTCTAATAATCGAGTTCACCATTCAAAAAAACTGAATGGGAAGCTCGCTAAATAATCTGACCAGGCTCTTTTCTTTCATAGCCGGCTTTTTCACAACGTGCTAAATAATCACTCCAATGCTTGTCGTAATTATCACCAAGGTCGCGTAGCAAGCCCCAGTCATAAATGCCACTGTCGTGATTATCGTCAAAACCTAATTTAACGGCGTAATGCCCGATGGGTTCAACTTCCTTGATATTAATATTTTCTTTGCCGAGTTGTAGGGTTTCTTGCCCCGGTGCATGACCACGTACTTCTGCAGAAGGTGAGTAAACACGTAAGTATTCACAGGGTAAATTGTGCACGACACCGTCTGGCCATGTTAGCTCAAGTACGCGAGATTTTTGATGTAGTGCGATGTTTGTTGGTGTCATTTTTAAATCCTGTAAATGTTTAATACATTGTAACTCATGCCTATTGCTTCTATGAGGAAGCCTTAAATAACTGAGGGAATTACAATATATAGCGGCTTAAGTCTTCATCTTCAACCAGTTCGCCTAATACGTTATCAACCATTTTGGCATCAACGACGACATCATCGGTGCAATCAGGTGCACAATAAAGGACTTCTTCTAGCAAGCGCTCAACTATCGTATGTAAACGACGTGCACCAATATTTTCCGTTTGCTCGTTAACTTTATAAGCCGTTTCAGCAATCTGCTGAATGCCATCATCAGTAAACGTCACATCAACGCCTTCTGTTTTTAGAAGACCTTGGTATTGTTCAGTTAAAGATGCATCTGGCTCAACCAAAATACGCTTAAAGTCATCAGCCGTTAACGCGGTTAATTCAACACGAATTGGTAAACGCCCTTGTAACTCTGGGATTAAGTCAGAGGGCTTTGCAAGATGAAATGCGCCTGATGCAATAAATAAAATATGGTCTGTTTTGACACTGCCATGTTTGGTGGTAACCGTACTGCCCTCAATTAAGGGCAGCAAATCACGTTGCACGCCTTCGCGTGAAACACCTGCACCGCCCATATCACCTTTTTGGATAACTTTGTCGATTTCATCTAAAAATACGATGCCGTTTTGCTCAACATTATCGAGTGCCTGAGCTTTTAAATCTTCGGTATTAACCAACTTGTGTGCTTCTTCTTCAGCGAGCTCTTTGAGTGCATCTTTTATTTTTAGCTTCCGTTTCTTGGTTTTATTTTTACCCATGTCTTTAAATAAGCCTTGCAGCTGGTCAGCCATATCTTCCATACCGGGTGGGGTCATAATTTCCACACCTACAGGACTGGCTAGCATATCAATCTCTATTTCTTTATTGTCTAGTTTGCCTTCACGGAGTTTTTTACGAAACTTTTGGCGAGTTGAATTTTCTTCTGTTGCTTCGTTTTCTGTCCATTCGTTTTCAGCTTTTGGCTGAGGTAATAAAATATCGAGGATGCGATCTTCGGCTGCATCTTCGGCACGGTTTTTTACTTTAGCGATTTCTTGTTCACGCGTAAGTTTCACCGCGACATCCACAAGATCACGAATAATGGAATCAACTTCTTTACCTACATAACCGACTTCGGTGAACTTGGTGGCCTCGACTTTAATAAAGGGTGCATTGGCTAACTTTGCTAAGCGACGCGCAATCTCGGTTTTACCAACACCGGTAGGACCAATCATTAAGATATTTTTGGGCGTGACTTCTTGGCGTAAATCGCTATCAAGCTGCTGCCTGCGCCATCGGTTACGCAGCGCGATGGCTACCGCGCGTTTGGCATCATCTTGCCCAACAACGTGTTTATTGAGTTCTTGAACGATTTCTCTTGGAGTCATTGCCATGGTATTTCTCTTTATTTACTTGTTTACTTCCTTATCCCTAACAGGGAGAGGGTTGGGTGAGGTAGAAAGGTTAAGTCGTGTGGTAACGCTAAGTTTCTATCCCTTCCCAATCCTCCCTTTGCTAAATGGAGGGAGCTGATATGCTTTGATGGTATTTAAAGTTCTTCGATGGTGCGATTATGGTTCGTATAAACACAAATATCACCCGCGATGGTTAAACCTTTCTCCACAATATCTCGTGCTGATAAGTCTGTATTATCTAATAATGCGCGTGCTGCTGATTGAGCATAAGGTCCGCCAGAACCAATCGCAATTAAGTTATCTTCTGGGTCAATTACATCACCGTTTCCAGTGATGATTAGCGAGGTTTCTTTATCAGCAACCGCTAACAATGCCTCAAGTTGGCGCATCCCACGATCGGTTCGCCAGTCTTTAGCTAACTCAATCGCGGCGCGTGTTAAGTTGCCATTGTATTCGTGCAGTTTGGCTTCAAACTTTTCAAACAAGGTAAAAGCATCAGCTGTACCACCTGCAAAACCTGCGATGACCTTATCGTCATATAAGCGACGCACTTTACGTGCATTGCCTTTCATAATGGTATTGCCGAGAGAGACTTGCCCGTCTCCACCAATAACAACATTGTTACCACGGCGAACGGATAATATGGTTGTGCCTCGATATTGCTTCATTTTATTTTTCCGAGTATTAATATATAAAATATGTGGTACAAGTAAAACCTTTTCAAGCGTATCTTTCTAGTTTTTTTGCACAAAACTTGTCGTAAATATTTTTATTCGACTTGATATATTCCTATATAGGAATATACTTAGCGCATGGCTAGAACAAGTACTACTTTTGATACATTCAATGCTATAGCAGAACCAAAACGGCGCGTGCTTATTGAAACGATGATTGGCAAAGAGCTTACAGTTAATCAAATAGTGGAGCTTTTGGGCTGGAAACAGCCAATGGTTTCAAAGCACCTAAGTGTTCTTAAACAAGTCGGTATAGTGTCGCAGAGAAAAGTAGGTCGTTATCGTGTTTACCGTGTGAATGCCAATCATTTGAAGCCAGTGCAAGAATGGGCAAACCAATTTGAACAATATTGGAGTAACAGCCTTGATTATTTGGATGATTACTTAAAAGAAATTAAAGCTAGAGAGAAAAGTGATGAACAATAAAAATAGCAACAACGTTGAGCCAACAATATTAACAAGAGAGTACGATGCGCCTCAACAGTTGGTTTTCGATGCTTGGACACAAGCAAAACATTTAATAAACTGGCAATTTCCCTTCAAAGGATTTAAGTGTGAGTTTATTTCTGCAGATATTACACCCGGTGGCACTTCATTACATAAAATGACAGCACCGAATGGTTTTGAAATGTGGTTACTCACAAAGTATGAAGAAATTAGTCCGCCAGTAAGTCTATCATTTAGACAATATCCCGCCAATGAGGTTGGTGAAATTATACCTAACCCTCAAATACCAAACTGGCCTAAAGAAATGAGGACTACCATCAACCTTGAAGAATCAAATGGTAAGACTCAATTACAATTAATTTGGCAACCAATAGACCCAACCACAGTAGAAGTAGAAGCATTTGAGACGTCTCGTCCTGATCATGATAAAGGCTGGGGTGGTGGGCTTGAACAGCTTAATGCTTACCTTGAAACTCTTTGAGAGTTTTTATTATTCTATTGTTCTAATAAAAGGAATCTACTATGAAAAAAGTGCTTATGATTTTATTGGCATTATTGTTTATCGGTATCATCTACCTAACGATTGAGGGACGAGACATGCAAGAAATTAAAACAGAAATTGAAATATCAGCACCACCTTCTAAAGTCTGGAAACTTATTACAGATATTGATAAGTGGCAAGAATGGAGCCCCATTATTAATGCTTCTAAAGGCGAAGCAGTTGTTGGCTCAAAACTAACAATCACTATGATGGGTAAAGAGGAGGGTAAGGATGGTCCAAAATATAATCCTATCATCACACAGCTTAAAGAACCCCATTACTTTCATTGGCGTGCTCATATGTTAGCGGGGTTTATTTTTACCAATGATAAAATATTTGAGCTAGAAGAAACGCCTAAAGGAACAAAATTAACACACACAGAAACCTTTAAAGGGTTTGTTACTCCGCTCTTTAAAGGGCAGATGGAAAAAGGCGTTCCGCCTATGTTAAACGCAATGAATAAGGCGATAAAAGAGATGGCGGAGAAATAATTAGTTTTTCATCATGCTGTTTATTGAGCAGGTTTGTACAAAACTTGCGGCATACCCTTATGTTAAACTGCGTTTA
>JAZGFW010000259.1:0-3824 GCA_036479895.1 Cocleimonas sp.
CATGTCGATAACCTGCCTCGTTAAGCTGGATGCGCAACTCGGCAATATCTAAAGTATCCCCGACTTTTACAATCAATGTATTCGCACGAATATAATCAACCGGAGGGAGCTGTAGCATCAAGGTAGAGACAGGCACAATCAGCACGCCTTGTTTCAAACTGTTTAGCGTATAGAGGGTTTTGAGGCGTTCTGATATCAGGTCTTCATGTGGAGAAAAAACATCGTAAGGCAAAGTCTCCCAATCGGGGAAGATATGGATATTTTCTAGGCCAGAGAAAAACTTAATATTGGCTTCAGCGGTATAAGCACTATGGCTGTCAGGTGTGACGAGTACAATTAAGCCTTTGTATTCACGCGCAGTGTTAGCAATTAAGAGATCTTGCGCGCACCCGCGCAGTTGTCCCCAGCTAGTTTGCGGGCTTTGGTTATAGGCACTTTTCTTTGGTGGGTAGAGGGGGTTTAGATAAGTCTTGGGCATCACGAATAGCTGGTAAAATTTGGGAGAATTGTACAGGAGCTTAGATTTTTTTTCTGCTTTTGTTAATACAAAACACAGGCAGAACAAGCTGAAAAAAAACTTTAACAAAAGCAGAAAAAAAGTGAAAATAAATGCTCAAGTCATTTTCTTTCTAAATCAATACCCTGCAAGAATATGCTGAGAAACTGACTCTTGTTATGCTTTGAAATGAAGGCTTTTAACAATGAAAAGCAGTTTATTCTCGTATATTATGCACCGCATAAAAAGAATAGCGGTCTTATGTTGCGGAAGAAGTAAGAAGATGTAAATGGGAGTATTAAAAATGAAGCTTAAAGGTGAGATGTCAATGCTTAACGCCTTATACGTTAGTGAGCTTGATGTAGAAAAACTCTGTGCAGATTTGGGAGAAAAGAGGGATGAAGCCCCCCAGTTCTTTATGCAGAGTCCTATTATTATAGATTGTGCAGAATTAGGTGATAAAGCTACACAGCTTGATTTCGATGCGCTCAACAAGGGCTTACTTGATCTGGGTTTTATTCCAGTGGGTGTAAGGAATATCCCCAGTAGTATGAATGAGCAAATCGCTAAAAGCGGTTGGGCCATTATGCGTACGACTCAAGATGCGATAGCTAATACATCAGAGAAGCAAGCTGTAGAAGATGTTGCGGGGGATGAAAATACAGACGTTCGAGAAGGGGAAGGAGTTGATGAGGTCGCTCAACAAGCGCCAACAGCAATTTCATCTGTTACAGTTGATCGTCCAGTCCGTTCAGGTCAACAGATCTATGCGGCATCGGCTGATATGACAGTCTTAGCACCCACTAGTGCAGGATCTGAAGTTATGGCTGATGGCTCAATTCATGTATACGGAGCAATTAGAGGACGTGTTTTAGCGGGTGCTCGTGGTAATACATCGGCAAGAATCTTTTGCCAATCATTACAGGCAGAACTAATTGCGATAGCGGGTCGTTATCAATTATTGGACGAAAGTAATACTGAATTAAAAGGAAAGCCGGCAATGATACATCTTGAGGGTGAAAAATTAATTATAGAGCCATTAGCTAGTTAAGAGCCATCAGCAAGTTAAGAGCCATCAGCAAGTTAAGAACACATTAGCCAGTTCAAAATCATTGGTTAGTTAAAATAAAAGCTCATTAGTTTCTTAGCTGATGGGTTACAAAATTGAACATTAGATATTAATAAGGGGAAAATACCTTGAGTAAAGTAATAGTAGTCACATCGGGCAAAGGTGGCGTAGGTAAAACAACTTCAAGTGCGGCCTTTGCAGCTGGTTTAGCAGCAAAGGGTCATAAAACGGCCGTGATCGATTTTGATGTAGGGTTACGTAATCTTGATTTGATTATGGGTGTTGAACGTCGTGTAGTTTATGACTTTGTGAATGTAATCAATGGTGAAGCAACCCTAAAACAAGCGTTGATTAAAGATAAGCGTGTAGACAATTTATACATTCTACCTGCCTCACAAACGCGTGATAAAGATGCACTAAATAAAGAAGGCGTTGAAAGCGTTATAAATGAACTCAAAGCGGATGACTTCGACTATATAGTATGTGATTCACCTGCAGGTATTGAGCGTGGCGCATTTATGGCGCTTTATTTTGCCGATGAAGCAATTATTGTGACAAATCCAGAAGTATCCTCAGTACGAGATTCTGACCGTATTTTGGGTATTTTACAAAGTCGTTCAAAAGCAGCAGAAGACGGCGGCTCGGTAAAAGAACATTTATTAATTACGCGCTACTCACCCAATCGTGTTGAAGGCGGGGATATGCTCAGCATGGATGATATTGTAGAAATTCTATCCATTCCTTTGATTGGTGTTATTCCAGAGTCAGGAGCTGTATTACAAGCGTCAAACAGTGGTAATCCGGTGATACTGGATACAGAAAGTACTGCAGGACAGGCTTATACGGATGTCGTCGCCCGATTTTTAGGTGAAGATGTTCCATTACGATTTACTGAGGCTGTTATTGAAAAGAAAGGTTTCTTTAAGAAACTATTCGGTTAAAGGGGATATTCTAGAAATGGGATTATTTAATTTTTTTAAAAAAGAGAAAAAGAAAGATACGGCATCTTTAGCTAAAGAGCGCCTGCAAATTCTGATTGCTCACGAACATACTGATAAGTCGAAGAAATCTCCAGACTATCTGCCTAAGCTTCAAGCGGAAATTCTAGAAGTGATTCGTAAATATGTTCATGTTGATGAAAAAGATGTAAACGTTAACGTTGAAAAGGGTGATGATTTTGATGTGCTTGAATTGAATATCACTTTGCCTGAGGATAAATGAACTAACCAGCATGTGATCTAGAATCAGCAAGTGCTTAGTTTAGTGTTTTGATAGAAAGGTGGTAATGATGTATTGCCATCTAGTAGGTAAAACTTTGCTACACTTTTAAAATAATAACCAACCAAAGGAAAGAGAAGCCATGAAATTACGAATTATTCTTGCTACCTTAATCGCAACTGTTGCATTAACAGCCTGTGATAAAGCAGATAAAACGGCAGAAAAAGCAAAGGGCGTGACCACCGAAGCCATTGCCAAAGTAACTGAAAAAACGGCAGAAGTAAAAGAGGTGGTTAAAGAAGTCGTAAAAGGTAAATCTGCCGCTGATACTAAAATTGGTTTTGTCTATGTTGGCCCAGTTGGCGACCACGGTTGGTCATACCAACATGATCGATCTCGTCAAGCGCTTGAAAAGTCATTAGGTGTTAAAACTACGTTTGTAGAGAGTGTGCCAGAAGGAGCCGATGCAGAGCGTGTTATTACACAACTTGCAACGGCAGGCAATGATGTGATTTTTACTACATCGTTTGGCTATATGAACCCTACGATAAAAGTGGCGAAGAAATTTCCAAAGATTAAGTTTGAACATGCGACAGGTTACAAACGTTCGGATAATGTCAGTACTTATTCGGCGCGCTTTTATGAAGGACGAGCCATTTTAGGTACCATTGCGGGCAAGATGACTAAATCAAATATAATTGGTTACATCGGTTCTTTTCCAATACCAGAAGTAATCCGAGGTATTGATGCTTTAACGCTGGCGGCTCGTAAGGTTAACCCTGATGTTACAGTAAAAGTAATCTGGGTAAATTCATGGTTTGATCCGGGAAAAGAAGGCGATGCAGCAAAGACGCTAATCGACCAAGGCGCTGATATTATTACCCAGCATACAGACTCACCAGCACCCCTACAGGTAGCTGAAAAGCGAGGCGTCTTTGCTTTTGGTCAGGCATCTGATATGAAATCATTTGCGCCTACTAAACAATTAACCTCAATTATTGATAACTGGGATAAGTATTATATCGACCGTGTTAAAGCTGT
>JAZGFW010000260.1:0-7332 GCA_036479895.1 Cocleimonas sp.
CCAAAGAGTGAAAGCAAGCAAGTTGATGTGAAGTTGTCTAATAACTGGCAGTTCCCTTTGTTGAGTCTATTGTTTGTTGCGGTAATTTTTGTAGCAATTAAAACAGTGGCTCATCGTCATGAGGCAAGAACACAATTTGTCGAATTGCAAAAACTAGAAAAAGAGCGCGACAAGCTGGCGGCACAATGGAGTCGTTTAAAGCTAGAGCAAAGCACCATGCTAAACCAAGTGCGTGTAGAGCGTCTGGCGCGCTGGGATTTGAAAATGCAAATGCCAAAGCCTTCTGATATTAAAATGATTAGAGAAAAATTTGTAGAAGTGCCGCTCGTAATGCCAGCAATGGTTTCTCCTTCAAATTCAACCGTGGCTTTGGGTGATTAAGTTTTGACTAAACGAGCATACAATTCACACAAAAGAAGCGCCATGATGCCGCCCGTGTATCGCGGTAGACGCTTGACTTTAATGCTAGTACTTTTAGCCGGTATTGTTGTATTGCTGGGTCGCGCTGCTTATTTGGAGGTGTTTCAGCAGTCATGGTTGAAAAAACAAGCAGATAAACGTCAGTTAAGAACTGTTGTAGTGCCGCCTTACAGGGGGATGATTTTGGATAGAAACGGTGAGGCGTTAGCTGTGAGTTCTCCTGTGGCTTCAGTTTCTATTGATCCACAAAAACTTCTAAGAGATAAAAGTAAGTTGCAGAAACAGGCTTTAAAAGGTGGTGATAAGGCGGCTGTTGCGCAAATGAAGTTAGTTGATCTGGATAAGCATCTCGTCAAAATGGAGTCCATTTTGGGCATGGGTAATGGTGCGTTAAATACAAGAGTAGAAAAAGATGCGGTTAAGCAGTTTACTTATTTAGCACGTCAGATTGAGCCAGAGAAAGCAGAGGAAATTGATGCGCTAAATATAAGAGCGGTAAATGTTAGGCGAGAATATCGACGTTTTTACCCCATGGCAGAAACTACATCACATGTTGTGGGTTTTACCAATATAGATGACAAGGGTATTGAAGGTGTAGAACGTGCAATGAATACACGTCTCGCAGGGCAATCAGGTAGAAATCGAGCCATTCGTGATGGTCGCGGGCGTATGGTGGAAAATATTGAAGAACTTGAGCAGATGATTCCGGGTGAGTCAGTTCAGTTAAGTATGGATCATCGTATTCAGTACATGGCTTATAAATTACTCAAAGGTGAAGTCTACAAGCTTGATGCAAAGTCAGGTTCGGTTGTTGTACTTGATACCCAGACAGGTGAGGTTTTGGCGATGGCAAATATGCCCAGTTTTAACCCAAATGACCGCAAATCTTTAAAACCTTATTACTATCGAAATCGTGCTGTAGTTGATGTGTTTGAGCCCGGTTCAACTTTGAAGCCATTTACAATAGCAGCAGCACTTGAGGCGCGCGTCATTGATGCGAATGTGTCCATAGAAACATCACCTGGAAAGATTGAGCTAGGTAAGACGGTGATTAGGGATGTAATCAATCACGGTACATTAACGCTGGGTAAGATATTGGCTAAATCCAGTAATGTGGGTGCAAGCAAGGTGGCCTTATTGATGAAGTCCGATGATTACTGGCGCTTTTTAAACCGCGTCGGTTTTGGACGTAAGCCGGATGCCGGTTTTTCTAGCGAGGCAGAAGGTGATCTTCCTTATTATAAAAGCTGGGGTCGTGTCGATCGTGCATCGCATGGTTTTGGTTATGGTTTGTCAGCCAGTTTATTGCAGTTAACACACGCCTATTCGGTGTTTGCTACGGGTGGGGTGTTGAATCCAATCTCTATTTTTAAAACAGAAAGTAAGCCACTCGGCCAACGTGTTATGTCAGAGGAGAATGCGGATTCTGTGTTAAGCATGATGCGCGAGGTGGTTAAGAAAAAGGCCACAGGAAAGCATGCGGCAGTTGATGGTTACCATGTTGCAGGAAAAACAGGAACGGCCCGTAAATACATTAATAAACGTTATAGCAAAGAAAAGTTGATTGTTAGTTTTGTTGGTCTGGCGCCTGCTACTAATCCTCGTTTTGTTGTTGCAGTAATGATAGATGAGCCGAAGGTTGAGAAAGCTAGTGGTGGTCGTTTAGCGTCGCCGTTATTTTCAAAAATCATGGCGAACACATTAAGAATTATGGATGTTGCTCCAGATGCTTTGCCAGAAATGCGTGCATCAAAATCAAAAAATATAAAACTAAAAAAGCGGTCAGTTAAACCTGAACTAGCTTTGCTTGAAGAATAACTAGGAAGGAGAAAGCTTGTAGTGCAGTTGTCGTTGTTGCTAAATCAAATTGCTGATCTGTCAGAGGGTATGGATTACGATATTACTTCTATCACTTTGGATAGTCGTGAGGTTGTGGCTGGGACATTATTTGTGGCACTTAAAGGTGTGCAGCAACACGGCATGACTTATGCCAAGGTAGCAGAAGATCAAGGTGCACTAGCCATTATCTGGGAAGCAGACGATGCTGTAAAAATACCTAAACTTACTATTCCTTGTTTTGAAATTAATAATTTGCGTGAGCAGTTAGGTGTGGTTGCAGATCGTTTTTATCATGCGCCAAGTCACTCATTAAAACTTATCGGTATTACAGGTACGGATGGCAAAACCAGTGTAAGTCACTTCTTAGCACAGTCAATAAACTCGTGTGCGGTGATAGGAACGATTGGTATAGGTCCGCTTGATAATTTACGAACAGCAACACATACAACGCCAGATGTATTAAATGTTCATAAAAATTTAGCCATGCTAAAAGAACAGAGTATTGAAACAGTAGCGATGGAGGTTTCATCGCATGCGCTTGATCAAGGTCGTGTTGCTAGTGTCGGATTTGATGTTGCTGTATTAACCAACTTAAGCCGTGATCATTTGGATTATCACGGAACGGTTGAAGCTTATGCAGAAGCTAAAGAAAAACTATTTTACGGGTCTAGTTTGAAAACAGTCGTTGTGAATTTAGATGATAGCTTTGGGCGCAAAATAGCTAGTAAAGCCGAAAGTGTGATTGGTTACGGCATCGGTGAAATTAAAGCGTATCCGCAAGATTCGTTGGTTGCTCATAATATGCGTTTAAGTACACAAGGCATAAGCGCTGATATTAGTTATAAAGATCAAACAGGCAGTATTAAAGCGGCCGTACTTGGGCGTTTTAATTTAAGTAATTTATTGGCATCGCTGGGTGCGATGTTAGGTTTGGGTTGGTCACTACCCGATGCGCTTAATCAACTAAATAAAGTAACAACAGTTGCAGGTCGTATGGAAAAAGTTTCGGATTCAGGTGTTTTGGCCGTGGTTGATTATGCACACACGCCAAATGCTCTTGAAACTGTTTTAAAAGCATTGCGAGAACATACGCAGAATAAATTAATTTGTGTGTTTGGCTGTGGTGGAGATCGTGATACGGGCAAGCGTCCGCTCATGGCGCAAGTAGCAGAAGAATATGCAGATGTGGTGATCGTGACGGATGATAATCCACGCACTGAAAGCCCGCAAAAGATTATGCAAGATGTTGTGGCTGGCTTTAAGCAACCAGAATTAGTTGTCATTGAGCACGACAGGGCGACGGCAATTTCGCAAGCTTTGTTACAAGCAAAAACAGGTGATGCAGTTCTTATTGCAGGTAAAGGTCATGAGAATGTACAAATTTTAGCAACAGAAACTGTGCCATTTAGTGATAAAGAAGAAGCTAATAAAGTGCTTCAGGAGCTAGCTGCTTGATGTCATTTTTAACACTAGGACAAATTGCAGAAATGACAGGCGGACAGCTAGTCGGTGCGGATAAAGCCATAAGTTCAGTTGCCACTGATTCGCGTCTGGTTAAGTTAGATCAGTTATTTATTGCGATTAAAGGCGAGCGCTTTGATGCGCATGAGTTTATTAAAGATTTGGTTGGCAAAGCAGGGGCGGCGCTAGTCCATAAGAAAATTGATTGTGATTTACCGCAAGTAGTCGTTAACGATACTTTGCAAGGTTTGGCGGATTTGGCATCAGCTTGGCGTGGTCAAATTACAAAGCCGATTATTGGATTAACTGGCAGTAATGGTAAGACTACTTTAAAAGAAATGTTAGCTGCGATTTTGTCGGTAGAAAATAATGTATTGGCTACGCACGGTAACTTAAATAATCATATCGGCATGCCTTTGACGTTATTAAATATCAGAGATGAGCATGACTTTTCTGTGATAGAAATGGGTGCAAATCACCCGAAAGAAATAGAATTTTTAACAAACATTGCTCGTCCCGACGTGGCAGTGGTGAATAACGCAGGGGCTGCACACCTCGAAGGCTTTAAAGATTTAGTCGGTGTGGCACAGGCAAAAGGGGAGATATTTTTTGGGTTGGGGACTCAAGGGGTCGCCGTAATCAACGCAGATGATTCATTTGCAGATTACTGGAAGGACCTCAATAAAGACCGCGAGTTTATTACGTTTGGCATCGATAATAAATCAACAATAAGCGGCCACTTATCATCGGATGGGGGTCTGATGATAAAAGTAGGTAACACTGAGGTTAGGGCTAATCTCAAACTACTTGGCCGTCACAATGCGATGAACGCACTTGCGGCAACCGCGGTTTCGACCGCACTGGGGATCAAACTGGAAATCATCATCGAAGGTTTAGAATCTCTACATCCAGTGAAAGGGCGTTTAGCTCCGGTAACTGGTATTTATAACTCGCAGATTTTGGATGACACGTACAACGCTAATCCAGACTCTGCCGTGGCGGCACTTGATGTGCTTGCGCAAAGAAAAAACACCGCCTTTGTGTTGGGTGATATGGCTGAATGTGGTGAAGATTCAGAAAAAATGCACCAAGAGATTGGTGGAAAAGCAAAACAAGCAGGTATAAATCGCATGTATTGTTTAGGCGCTTATAGTCTAAAAGCATGTAAAGAATTTGGTGAGAACGGGAAAAGCTTTATTGAAATGGACGATTTACTAAGCACATTGAAAAATGATATTGCTCATGACTTTGCTGATAAAGAACAGGGTGATTTAACGGTTCTTGTTAAAGGCTCGCGTAGTATGAAAATGGAACGTGCTGTTGATGCGTTATCAATGGCTTCGTCATTAACTTCGGGAGAGGTGGCGTAAATGTTATTACCCTTCTTTGAATGGCTCTCACAATACGTTTCAGCATTTAACGTTATCCAGTACTTAACAGTAAGAAGCATCTTGGCAGTTTTGACAGCATTAGGCATTGCGCTTTTGCTGGGTCCAAAAATGATTGTTGCATTGACCAACTTGAAAATGGGTCAGCCAATACGTGGTGATGGGCCGCAAACGCATCTTGTGAAAGCAGGTACACCAACAATGGGTGGTGTGTTGATTTTGTTAGCGATAACTATTTCAACCTTATTGTGGAGTGACCTAAGCAACCACTATGTGTGGGTCGTGTTATTTGTGATGGTCGGATCAGGCATTATTGGTGGCTATGATGACTACCTAAAGCTAAAAGAAAAAAGCAGTAAAGGCCTGTCGTCAAAACTAAAATATTTAGGTTTATCTTTTGTGGGGCTAGCGGCGGTATCTTATTTGTACGTCGTGGCAAAAACGCCTGTTGAGACAACACTCTACTTTCCCGTAATCAAAGAATGGTTTTGGGATATGGGTTGGTTATTTATTCCGTGGAGTTACCTAGTTATTGTAGGCACAAGCAACGCAGTTAATCTTACTGATGGTTTAGACGGCTTAGCGATTATGCCAACAATATTAGTCGCGGCGGCGCTGGGTGTATTTATTTATGTGGCAGGAAACGTAAAGTTCTCTGAATATTTAGGCACACCATATGTGGCAGGTGTTGGTGAAATTGTGGTTTTTTGTACCGCTATTTTTGGCGCAGGTTTAGGTTTTTTATGGTTTAACACTTACCCCGCGCAGGTCTTTATGGGTGATGTGGGTGCATTAGGTTTAGGCGCGGCACTCGGAATTGTGGCGGTATTGGCACGACAAGAATTAGTTTTATTCATTATGGGTGGTGTTTTTGTAATGGAGGCAGTATCGGTGATTCTACAAGTTGGCTCGTACAAGTTACGCGGTAAACGAATCTTCCGTATGGCGCCGATTCACCATCATTTTGAATTGAAAGGGTGGGCAGAGCCGAAGGTCATTGTACGTTTTTGGATTATCACCATCGTTTTAGTATTGGTCGGTCTTGCAACGCTCAAAGTTAGATAAGCAGTTAGCTAAAATTATTAATTATTAAGAAAATAAATACAGAGAAATTGAAGATAAAAATGAACGCACAACAGCAAACAGCAAAATCAATCATCGTCGGCTTAGGCACGACTGGGTTGTCTGTTGCGCGTTTTTTACAAAAGCAAGAGAGCAATTTTGCGGTGATGGATAGCCGTGAAACACCACCGAATGCCGAAGACCTAAAGCAAGACTTTGCCGATGTGCCTTCTCACTTTGGAAGCTTTAATAGTGACTGGTTAAACCAAGCAGATCAAATTATCGTCAACCCCGGTATCGCCGTAGCTACACCAGAAATAGCACAAGCAGTTGATGCAGGTGCAGAAGTTGTGGGTGATATTGAGCTGTTTGCACGTGAAGTTAAAAACACCAAGCCCGTCATTGCGATTACAGGCTCAAATGGCAAAACAACCGTAACCATGTTACTAGACTTAATGGCTAAAAAGTCAGGCTTTAATGTAGGCACAGGCGGAAATATTGGTACAGCCGCACTCGATTTATTAGACGATAAAAATACAGATTTATATGTTTTAGAGCTATCAAGTTTTCAGCTAGAAACGACTACATCGCTACAAACTGTTTCGGCGGTTATCTTAAACGTATCTGAAGATCACCTTGATCGTTATGATAATAATATTGAAACGTATGCAGACGCTAAAGGCATTATTTATAACAACTGTCAGCATATTGTGTATAACCGTGATGATGCTTATTCAACACGCTTAGCCAAGAAGGCCGCTGGCAATGATGGGAACAATGAGAAGAATGCGAATAATAAAAGTACGATAAGTTTTGGTCTAGATGCACCAGAAGCAGGGCAGTACGGTATAACAAAACAAGACGGTACTGATTACTTAGCCAAAGGTGATGAGCTGCTCATGCCAATAAGTGAAGTCAAACTACCGGGCTTACACAATGTGGCAAACGCCTTAGCAACGTTGGCATTAGGTGATTTTGCAGGCTTAAAATTATCAGCCATGTTGGATGTGCTACGTGAATACGCAGGCATGGATCACCGCACACAGTGGTTAGCAAAAATTCAAGGAGTCAACTGGTACAACGACTCAAAAGGAACAAACGTAGGGGCTACGCTTGCCGCACTGACTGGCTTGACTGGTAAGACTGTATTGATTGCAGGGGG
>JAZGFW010000261.1:0-6651 GCA_036479895.1 Cocleimonas sp.
AATCAGCTAATTTGAATTGTTTCTATTTTCACCCATTCTTTATACTGTTATATTTAGCTAATAGCAAAAAATATAATAGGAATATTTATGAGTAAGTTTTGGAGTAAACGCATCCACGAGCTTGACCCCTATACCCCTGGGGAGCAACCGCAAGACCAGCAATACATAAAGCTCAACACCAATGAAAATCCTTATCCACCTTCGCCAAAAGCGATAGAAGCAATGCGTTCTGCGGCGGATGAATCTATGCGCCTTTATCCTGACCCGAATGCAAAAGTATTAAAGCGGGCAATAGCGGAATATTACTCCCTGAATGAAAACCAAGTCTTTGTTGGCAATAGTTCGGATGAGGTTTTAGCACATACTTTTGTCGCATTACTCAAACAAGAGAAGCCGTTGTTATTCCCTGATATTAGTTACAGTTTTTACCCTGCATATTGTAGTTTGTTTGGGATAACGTCTAAGTGGATTCCTTTGGATGAAAACTTTTTAATCCAAGCGAAAGATTATGAAGGTGAAAATGGCGGAATTATTTTCCCTAATCCTAATGCACCTAGTGGCATTGCTTTATCGTTGCCGGAAATTGAGAAAATATTAAAAGCCAACCCTGATTCTGCTGTAGTGGTTGATGAAGCTTATATTGATTTTGGTGCAGATACCGCCGTGCCTTTGATAGCTAATTATCCAAACTTGCTAATCACTCAGACTTTTTCTAAGTCACGATCATTAGCAGGTTTACGCGTTGGTTTTGCGCTTGGGCAACCAGAACTTATTGAAGGCTTAGAGCGTGTTAAAAACTCATTTAATTCATACCCATTAGATAGAGCTGCAATTGCTGGCGCAACAGCATCTATCCAAGACAAAGCTTACTTTGAAGAAACGTGCCAAAAGATTATAGCAACACGTGAGAGAACAACAGCCAGTTTAGAAACAATGGACTTTTTGGTTTTACCCTCAAAAACAAACTTTGTATTTGCTAAACCTAAGTCACACGATGCGGAGCTATTGTATAAGCAGCTAAAAGAATCAGGTATTTTAGTTCGTTATTTTAGCGAGCCAAGAATAGATGGATTTTTACGAATTACGATCGGTACGGATAGTGAGATGGATACTTTTTTAGAAAAGTTAGATGCGATGCTTTAGTAAGTTTTTCAGAGAAATAAATTACTCAGAGCCTTCTTCAATAAATTCATCGGTTAATATAAAAACGAAATCTTCGATTTTTCGATAAACCTTAAATTGACGCAGTTCGTATTCAATCTCACGAATCGCTAATGTATTGTCACTCTCAATTAAAAAATCAAGATCTTCACCCATAGCGAAATAACTATCTGATTGTGCTTGCGCAAATGTTGAAAACGCCAAAAGCATTAACCCCAGACAAGCATTGATAAATCCCTTTTTCATGCTGAACCCTTTGTTTTGAGACTCATGCCTCATCTTATTGTGTTGTTATTTTTATTGTTTTTACATTCTATGTGAAATCAGCTCATTTGTGAAGTAGGCAGACTACTTACTATATTTTCGATAGGAGCTGTTCAATTGTTTTGTATATGTAAAACCAAATTCAGTGCAGAAATTTAATAAGGATCGAGCTTAGCAATACTTTCCCTCAGTAATAACAATGCCTCTTTTTTACCAGTAAGTTCTAAAAGTTTTACGACGTTTTTCCAAGATTTTTTCTGTAGCACTTTGTGTAAAAGTATTTTTTTATCAATATCGTCTAAATGGCTGGCTTTTGCAGGCAGTGAATTACAAGTGAGCTTCCAAAGCGAATACAGTGTATTTTCATAACCACGCTGATGCTTAGCAAAGGCTATAATTTCTTGTTTTTCTGGTTTGCTTAAGTGGCTGGTCGTAGCGACTTTCATATTAATGAGTAATGAAAAAGCAATATCTGCTTCTAACATCTTAAAGGGTTCAGAAAGCAAAGGGACAAAGTTTTTTGAGAATCGAAGTTGAACATCATTTACAAGCTTCTTACCGCTTTCATTAATACCTTTCAGCATGATAACTGAGTGAGCTCCGCTGCTGGCATCACGTTTCATGCCTAAATAAACTGCTGTAAAACCTGCTTGCTTCCAAAAGTTAATAAGTGAATTATTCGCTCCGAAGCTGGTACTGAGGTAATCAGCGTTTGATTGTTCATACAATGACTTTAATAAATAGTTACCCAACCCTGTGTTTTGTAACTGTGGGTGAACGGCAATACGGTTTACGCGCTCGCCGATTAAACAGGGCGCCATTTCTATCCCCGCGTTGGCAGATAAGGCTTGAGCCACTAAGTGGCCTTTAATACGTCGTTTACCTTGAAAAATATGTGTGGCGAGTTCTTCTTCAAGCCCTCCTTCTTTTATCTTTAAAGCAACAGCCACAATATCTTGTTGTGGGCTGATAATTGCGTGAATACTAAGTGACTCATCATCCAGCAACATCATTAAATCAGACGGCTTGGTTTGGTAATGCGCGCTGACTAGTAGACCAAACAATTGCCGTAATAAGTTTTCATTTTCAATTAATGAGGCTTTGTCTACTGTTTGAACAGTACAGTCACTTCGTTTTATGTTTTTAACAAGATTGTCTTTGGCTGGTTCTGAGTTTAATAAGAGCGACTTAAAAACAAAATTTTCAAGTGGATCATTTTCGGCGTAACGAATCGGGGTTTTAAGTTCGCAATGTTTCCAATCTGGAGCAAGCGCATCTAATGTCTTAAAAAACTTTAGGGTAAAGCCTTGCCCGCTGCCTTCATAGCCATGCAAGGTTGTAGCAAATACAACGCGGGAGTAATGTGTAACAAAGCTTTCTAATAAGGGTAGCGGTATTGCGCTCGCCTCATCAATTAACAAAAGCTCAGCTGATGGCTTTTGTTGTAGCAACTCATCAGGCGAATAAAAGTGAATGCTGGCTTCTGGGTAAATAGCTTCTATATGTTGAAAAATTACATCTGTTGTTTTTTTACTTGGAGCAGTCACGATAATATTGCTTAAGCCGTTTTGTAGTAATTGTGCGCAAGCAATACCAAGTGAAGCAGACTTACCCCGACCTCGGTCGGCGGTAATGACTAAAGGTCTACGGCGGTGACCACTAACAACTTTTTTAATGGCTTTCACAGCGAGTTGTTGATCGGGGCTCGCGTAGGTATCGCAAATGCTTATTTTAGGGGGAATACTTAAAGCGTTTGGTTTATCACTTAAATCTAAAAAATGAACATCGATACTCAAGTTTAAAAGTGACTGAAAGCGTGTTAAAAATAAGCTTTCTTTCTTTGACTCTTTGCCCCAATGATTTGGTGTGAGTAATAGTAAAAACCCACCTGCTCGGATGGTGCCAGTTATAGCGCCTAAGGCGTTTGGGTTAAAACCATCAAATGTATTAAAAATAACCGCATCAAATTCTTGCCCTAAAAAATCATTAGCTTTTTTTAAGTTTTGAAGGTTTAAACAATCAAGATTTTGAGTAATAGTAAGCGCATGATTCAGGCAATCGGATTGCTCTCCAGACAAAACAAGCAATTGTCGCTTCTCAGTATGTTCTATAAAAGAAGCAGCTGTTTTACCTTTACCTTCATCATGCCCTTCATGATAAGAAAAGTGTGTATCTTTTAAACTCATGGTTTAACTCTGGTTTTTATTTCGGCTCAATTCTGATCAGAAAGATGCCAGCGATAATGCGAAGTAATTGGGTAACGGCGGTCTTTCCCAAAAGCACGTTTTGTAATACGCACACCAGGTGCAGATTGGCGACGTTTATATTCATTGAGCAGAACTAAGTTTGCCACGCGCATAACTGTTTCATGGTCATAGCCTTGTTTTACAATCTCATCAACGCTTTGGAATTCTTCGATAAACATCCGCAAAACGGCATCTAAAATATCGTATGCGGGCAGTGAGTCCTCATCGATTTGGTCAGGTGCTAGTTCTGCTGAAGGTGGCCGAGTGATAACACGGTCGGGGATTATTTCGCCATCACCATTCTTGGCTGCAAGCTTATTCCTATAGCGCGCTAAATCATAAACCGTAGTTTTAAAGACATCTTTAAGTGGCGCATAACCACCTGCCATATCGCCATAAAGGGTCGCATAACCCACCGCCATTTCGCTTTTGTTGCCTGTAGCTAAAAGCATTTTACCCAGCTTGTTTGACATTGCCATCAACAGAACACCGCGCGTTCGTGCTTGGATATTTTCTTCGGTTACATCACTTTCTAGCCCTTCAAATTCATTCGACAGCGCATCAGTAAAGCTATTAAAAATTGGCTCAATGGGGATTTCTCGATAATTTACGCCTTGTGTTTTTGCTTGTTGCGAAGCATCCGCTTTACTAATGTCGGCGGTATATCGAAAGGGCATCATAATGGCTTCGACATTTTCTGCACCTAATGCATCGACAGCAATTGCCATGGTTAACGCCGAGTCAATTCCACCAGACAAGCCAAGCATAATACCGGGGAAGCCGTTTTTATTAACGTAATCTTTTACGCCTAAAACCAAAGCGTTGTAGATGTGAGCAAGCTCATTTTGCTCGCGTGGTTTTATTTTCTTTAATGATTTATCAATGGGCACATCAACCGTAAACACGCCTGATTCAAAACTAGGTGCTTGAAAAATTAATTGCCCTGCACGATCAAAAACCAGCGACTCACCATCAAAAATTAACTCATCTTGTCCGCCCACTAAATTGGCATAGACAATTGACAGGTCATTATCGGTGCTACGTTGCGCTAAAATTTTTAAGCGCTCGTTAGTTTTATTGGTACGGTAAGGTGAGGCATTTAATACCAACAGCATTTCAGCGCCTGCTTGTTTGGCATTTTGTGCTGGGGCTGTCATCCAAATATCTTCACAGATTAATAAGCCAACTTTGTGACCTTTTATATCAATCACAATGCTTTCTTTACCGCGTCTAAAATAACGTTTTTCATCAAATACGCGGTAATTGGGTAAGTGCTGTTTGGCGTAGCTTTGAGTGATTTTCCCATTTTGCATGACGCAAGCCATATTAAATAGCTTGCCACCTTTTTCTTTAGGCGCGCCGATAACTGCGGTTATATTTTTTGTGGCTTTTGCAATTTGCTCTAATGTCTCATCAACTCTTTTTAAGAAGGCGGGGCGAAACAATAAGTCTTCAGGCGGATAGCCTGTAATGACCAATTCAGGAAACACAATAACATCTGCATTGTCTTTTTGTGCTTGAGCAATGGCATCTAAAATAAGTTGGGTATTGTGTTTAAAGCTACCAACAATGGGATTAATTTGTGCGATGGTTACGGTAAGTGACATTTATGAAGGTGCTTCGACTTTGAAAGAATTTTATTTTACCATGAAGCGCATGAAGACCACGAAGAAAAACAATGCCTATCTACAACCCTAGCCTACAAAGGACTTCGATTTTCCTTAAAAATGACAAGGTTGTTGAAGAATACTAAGCTTTGCTAGTTGAGCACCTTGAAGAGCGTTCTGCTAAAGTTTAATATGAGACTATATTAGGGTTAGGCAAGCTGTGGTAACAAGTATAGTCGGACTCCGTCTAAAGAATACAGTAGGTATCTTGAGAGAAAATAGAAATGGAAGTAGAGCTTAAGGAAGTAGATGTTGAAAACTACCATGATATTCTTGAATTAAGCGTTGAGAAAAAACAAGAAAGGTTTGTGCCTTCTAGTTGCTATTTGATCGCCAAATCAAAATTTCATCCAAACCACCAAGTTCGAGCCATCTATGCAGAAGGAAATGTGGTGGGGCTGGTCGTATATCAAACTGGTGACGGAGATTTCGAGCCTCATGAGTGTGAGATTTTTGGTTTTATGGTAGATCGAAAACATCAACGTAAAGGAATCGGTAAAATTGCAATGCAACTATTGGTAAAAGAAATCAAAACACATAAGCAGTTCACTGATATTGAGCTTAGTTGTGATCCGGAAAATAAGATAGCCGAAAAAGTCTATAGGGAATGCGGATTTAAAGACTCTGGATACATTAAGGATGATGGTAGCACTGTATTCACAATAGACCTCTAGCCATATGAGTCTAACAATTGCATACGTGTTTTACGGTAAGTTACATGATGGTTTAGTATGAATGTGAGCGCTATAAAAAGCCAAAAAAAGAGGGATGTATTCTTAGAACACATCCCTCTTTGTCAAATTAACTAAGTGTAGTTTACTTTTTTACAAGCGCATCACGAATATCAGTTAATAAGTCTTCTTGTGATGGACCTTTTTCTTCTTCAACTTTGTTACGTGTAGCAATTTTTACGATAATAAACACAACAAGCATGATGATTAAAAAGTCGATCAAGCTTTGAACAAAAGCACCCCAATTAAGCATGATTGGATCTAGCCCTTTTTCTCCACCACCTGTATCGGCAAGTTTATAACCAAGGTCAGCAAAATTCACACCACCCATTGCTACACCGATTGGTGGCATAATGACATTATCTACTAATGATGAAATTAATTTACCTGATGCAACACCGATGATAATACCTGTTGCCATATCAATTAGGCTGCCGCCCATAGCAAACTCTTTAAAATCTGAAATCATTCCCATTTTATTATTCTCCTTAAATTAAAAAATATCCATATTAAAGTAGTTGGATGATTTTAAGTTTAGCTTATTTAAATTAAGTTTGCTAACTCACTCGTTTATTATATCAA
>JAZGFW010000262.1:0-10980 GCA_036479895.1 Cocleimonas sp.
ATTGATTACGAAGGTGCTACACAAGGCGGCGACCCTTTAACAACCGATACCAAATATTCTGGTCTAAAAGGTGAGGTTAAACTTGCCATGCGCACAGGAATCTTAGATATCGTAGGTGCAGCTGGTATTGAAAAATGGTCGAGGGATATAAAAAGCGCTATTACAGATTCTGGACAACAAGGCATCGGGTATAAAGAAACCTACACTCAACCCTATGTAAAATTAGGTGTCGGTCTACTTCATCAAGCAGGAAATGGTAAAGGTCGTTTTGAAGTCGGCTATAAACGTCCCTTTGAAGTAAAAGAAGAAGTGTCAATCTTTGATGAGTCCCTTGAACCTAAAGGTAAAAATAGTGTTTATGTACAGTACCGCTACCAATCAAATAGAAGATGGGGTGTAACTGTTTATTCTGAAAAAACACACTTCGAAGAATCAGATATTGTTAAAGTGCAAGGAGGTGCCGTTCGCCAACCTGAAAGCAAATCAGTAGCATTGGGAGCGCAATTACAATACGCCTTTTAATTTACAGGCTCTAGTTTACACCACACAAACAAGCACATAGCTTACTTCAAACTCATAGCTAACTTATATAATTCATTCTTCTTTCTACCTGTGATTTTTGCCGCCAAGCTAGCCGCTTGTTTTACAGGCAACTCATCAACAAGTATTTTTAATAGATTTTCTGTAGCGATACTTTGTTCATCACTAGATTTTTCTTGCACCTGCCCTGCCAGCATTAAAACAAATTCGCCTTTTTGATGCATCGGGTCGGCTTCTATCCATGCTTGCAAACCCGCTAAATCACCACGGTAAGTTTGCTCAAACATTTTGGTTAGCTCACGGGCAAGCACCACTTTTCGCATCCCACCAAAAATATCAGCCATTGCATTAATAGTGACGGCAATACGATGGCTAGACTCATAATAAACCTGAGTACGCTGTTCTTTTAAGTTAGCTAGTAGTGCTTTATTGCGCCCCACTGACTTTGCTGGTAAAAAACCCTCGAAGGTAAAACGATCGGTGGGTAAACCTGCTATCGACAAGGCGGTAATAATTGCACTTGCACCCGGTATCGGC
Organism: Cocleimonas sp.; assembly: GCA_036479895.1. GTDB lineage: Bacteria > Pseudomonadota > Gammaproteobacteria > Thiotrichales > Thiotrichaceae > Cocleimonas. Next base: position 1,078 of record JAZGFW010000262.1, read on the forward strand.
TCAATTTTATAACCATCACCCAATTCATTTACCAAATGATATCCAGGATCACTAATTAATGGCGTACCCGCGTCACTCACTAATGCAATATTTTCACCTGCATCCAGCCATGATTTTATTAATCCTATTTTGTTTTGCTCATTGTGATCGTGCAAAGCTTGTAAATCACCCTGAATACCAAAATGTGTTAATAACTTGCGGGTATTGCGCGTATCCTCGGCGCAAATTTTATCTGCTTTTTTTAAGGTTTCAATCGCTCGCGCCGTCATATCACCAAGGTTGCCTATTGGTGTAGCTACTATATATAAAGTGCCTTGTAGTTTTTTTGTACTCATGGGTGCTATTGTAAAGGAATGAAGAAAAAACAGTCACTTTTTAACAAGGTTGAGGATAAATTACGTTCTACTCTGCAAAGTAAATCCCGCAAGCCATTAACATCGCGTAAAAAACAAGGTAATAAAGCAGAAGATGAAGCCCATCAATATCTACTGACACAAGGTTACCAACTTATTGAAAGAAACTTTTCTACCAAAGCAGGAGAGATAGATTTGATTATGCAAGATGGCGAAAGCACAGTCTTTATAGAAGTTCGTTATCGAAAAAATGCAGATTTTGGTGGAGCTGCTGAAAGTGTTACCCCTAAAAAACAACAACGCATTATTAAAGCCGCACTAGCCTACTCTCAAAGATATGCACCCCAATCGTCACTACGCTTTGACGTGATTGCTATTGAAGGCGATAATAGAACGCTAAATCACATTATAAGTGCCTTTGGAAATTGAAAATTAAGCTATAAAATAATCAACCATGAACAACAACCACACCGACTTCTTTAGAGAAGCCGCACCTTACATCCAACTTCACCGTGGCAAAACTTTTGTTATTGCCTTTGCGGGCGAGGTGATTGCGGGTGAGCATTTCAGCAAACTGATTCAGGATATTGCGATTCTATCGGCTTTAGGTGCCCGCGTGGTTTTGGTGCATGGCGCACGTCCCCAAGTCGATGCGCATCTTAAAGTGCTGAATCATAAGATTACTGTTGTGGATGATATGCGCGTAACCGATGATGTTACTTTGCAAACGGCCAAAGAAACCATTGGCTCATTACGGGTTGAAATTGAAAATCTGCTTACCCATGCATTAAGTATGCCCCCTGTTATCAATGAAGGCTTGGGCGTGCTGTCAGGTAATTTTATTACCGCCCAACCACTAGGTATTCACAACGGCACCGATTACCAACACACGGGTACGGTAAGAAAAATCAACGCTCCGCTAATTAAACAGCTAATTGATGCAGGTAGTATTGTACTTTTATCATCATTGGGATTTTCACCCACAGGCGAAGCTTTTAACTTGCGTTATGAAGATGTAGCCAGTGCTACGGCAAAAGCCTTACAAGCAGATAAGCTCATTTTTATTCACGCCGATAAAGCTACACCCACCACCGATATTGAGTTGCAATATATTGATACCTTTATCGAATCACATCCGCAACAAAGTCGTTTGCTCAACCATATTAAAGCAACACTAAAAAGTGGCGTACAACGGGTACATTTGATTAGCGTCGAATCACAAGATGGACTTTTATTAGAACTATACACACGTGATGGTATCGGCACATTATTTACAGCGAGTCTGTATGAAACAATTCGCCAAGCCAACATTGATGATGTCAGTGGCATTATCGAATTAATCGAACCGTTAGAAACCAAAGGCGCGCTCATCAAACGCTCTCGCGAACAGCTTGAGTTAGAGGTTGATAACTTCAGCGTGATTGAGCGTGATGGAAAAATCATTGGTTGTGGCGCGCTTTACCTTATTCCCGAAACACAAATGGGCGAACTTGCCTGCCTTGCAGTGCATCCAGATTATAAAGGAGGTGCACGTGGTGATAGGCTTTTAAAACGCATCACGCAGCACGCTTTAAATAAAAATTTAACTCAGCTTTTAGTACTAACCACTCAATCAATCGATTGGTTTAAAGAGCGTGATTTTAATGCAGGCGAAGTAAATGATCTGCCTTCACAAAAGAAAGCATTGTATAATTTTTCACGTAACTCAAAGGTTCTTTTTAAAAAAGTAGCTTCTACATAATTTAGGTTCTAGTTTGGTTTATGCGAAAAGTAAAAATTATATTGTTCCTCGCACTCATTGCATCCGCTGTCTCTTATCAACAAGGTTACTTTGATAGGCTTATAAAGGTGTATATTCTTAAAGAAAAGATTGCTGAAAATAAAAACAACATCAGCACTGCCTATGCTAATGAAGTCATTACGGTACATGATGCGACTATTCACGTCACATCCATCAAAGATGATAGTGCCGTTTTAACCCTTACTTTAAAAAACCGTTCCAATAAAACGCATGAGCTCGTTCAAATCGAAACAGAGATCAGTAAGCAGGTGAGTTTTTTTGAGATCTTTACCGATGGCAAAACAAGAGAATTACAACAGGTTTTTGGCATTCCGATTGAGGGTTTTAATATTGTAAAACTTACCCCAGAACAACACTTTGCTAAAATCAACAACATAAAGGATCACCCCAAAACAGGAGATAGCATCAGCCTAAAGCTCATTTTTTCAGACAAGACGGAAAAGAATATTTTAGCGACGGTATATAGCAATGGCAGTTGATGACATTCTAAATTACATAAAAATATCTGAAAAAATATCCACATCTGGGCAACCCTCTCCCCTGAAATTTCAGGCAATAGCAAATTCGGGTTTTACTACAGTAATTAACTTAGCGATGCCAGACTCTGATGATGCCCTGCCCGATGAAGGTGGCTTAGTAACAGAAGCTGGGATGAACTACTTTCATATTCCCGTACCTTTTGATGCGCCAAACCGTCAGCATTTATCACTGTTTTTGAAGCTCATGAAGTCTGTGGATGGTGAGAAGGTCTGGGTACATTGTGCGCTTAATATGCGTGTTTCTGCCTTTATGCAACATTATCAGCGGGGGGTCTTAAAACGCACTAAAGCTGAGATGGTGCCTTTGATAGAGAGCTGGGAGCCAGAAGAAGTTTGGCGCGATTTTCTTAAGCTTTATAACGCTAAGTAAACCACAGTGAAAAACTATCCTATACTTCATGTATCCACGATCAAGCACTACTAGGAGAGGACACACAACATGAAGACACTCAGACGACTTATAAACCCATTTCTCAACACTCTGCTCTTTTTTAGTGTTGCTGCGCTCATAAGTAGCAATGCTTTTGCAGATGGTGCAAAACATAAGCTAGTCATTCAAGTCAGCACCGATGATGCTCGCACCCAAAAAATTGCCATGAATAATGCCGTTAACTTACAAAAGCTTTATGGTCCAGATGGTGTAGATATTGAAATTGTCGCTTACGGCCCAGGGCTTGGTATGATGACGTCAAAAAGTGAATTTTCTAAACGCGTTCAAAGTCTCGTTGTACAAGACATTAAATTCAGCGCCTGCATGAATACCATGAATAAGATTAAAGCAAAGAAAGGACACCTACCAAAGCTTAGTGAAGGTGTAGGTACAGTTAAAGCAGGTGTAGCACGTATTATGGAATTACAAGAGCAAGGCTACTCTTATGTTCGTCCATGATTTCCATAGGCTTAAAAAAAACAATAACATCATCACCAAAAAAGCCTCCAAAACTGGAGGCTTTTTTGCGTTTAATTTAAAATCAAAGACCTGAAATATAAACCGCTATTTCTGCGATTTCATCATCGCTAATACCAGCCATAATTCCTTTCATAGTAGCTGATTGTCCATTACTTCTTGCGCCTGTTTTAATATCCACCATTTGTTGCGTAAGATATTTTTTACTCTGACCTGCTATCTTAGGGTATGCAGGCATAATTGGCGATTTAGCATCAGCCCCATGACATGCAGCACAGCCTTTAGACGTATAGAGTGCTGCACCATCTGCATATACACTTGAATTCATAACAAGCACTAAGCCTGCTGCTATCGATAGTTTTTTAACTAAATGTTTTGACATCGTTTGACCACTCCTATAATTGAAAAAATCAGAAATAATAATATGCTATTTTTGAGCTAACAATACCAGCAATAACTTTTAAAGGGCATTGATAATAACACCTTGAGTTAATCAATTCCGTTACGCTTCTAAGACTGGACCATAAATGTAAGCTCATCTGCTCTTTAAGAGAAGTGCCGACCTGCGTGGAAAATATCACCGTTATAGCAGATAAAATAATCGGATTAGGTCAGAGGCTCTTTTAAGGCATCCACTGCTGAGGTAAGCCTTTAGTTTGTAACAACGATGCAATATCCATACTCAAAGCGATAGAGATATGCACCATCACACCGCCCCATATACTTCGACTTCGAAATGCCAACACACCTAAAAATAATCCAAATAGAATTGCACCTGTAGCTTCTAACCATGGCTTAGTGAAGTGCAACATAAGGTACGGTACTATCATGACAAAAATTGCATTTACACCCAATGAAGGCCGAAGTGTTTGAATAATAAAACCGCGAAAGAAAAACTCGACACAAAAAAACTGTAATAAATATAAGACTTCCCATGCAATCAAATCTGCCCAACTACGGTGGGCTAGCTCATAAAAAGGATAATGACTGGTGAAATCTTCACGAAAACTAACTAAGACTACAAAAAATAAAATGGGTGTAACCAATAATAAATACCACTTAATATCCCTTTTTAAATATCCTAAACCCAAGCCATAGTTTGCCAAAGGTTCTTTTAACACTTTTTTTATAATAAACAAAGGGATTAGTACGAATGTTATAACATGCAAAAAACTCCACCAAGCCTGAGATAACAAAGGATAAAAAGTCTGACCCTTAAGTTTATCCAAATCTAGAGAAGGATTATCTGAAAGCTGAGCAAACATCATTTCTAAGCTGGCATTTAAAACCGTATTATATTTAAGGTAGTTGAGCATCAATAAACATACCGCGACCACCATTAAAACAATGGCTGGTCGTTTATCCCATTGTTTTTTAACGGATGAATCCCCATTATTTGATTCAAGATGTAGTGTATTTAATAACGTTAAGAATGGCTGAAATAGATTCATTTTAAAAAAACCTTAAATGGCCCAAAAAGATTGGGCTTAAATTTTTATGGTTAATGGTTCATACAGCATCGAATGATATACTTATCTCATCTATAAATATTAAATTCTAGGAAAAAAACATGGAAATCGACGTAGACGGCAAAAAAATTCAACTCAGTGAAGCAGGTTGGATGGAAGATTTAAGCGAATGGACAGAAGAAATTGCAGTTAAAATTGCAGCTGAAGTTGAAGACATTCCAGAACTGACTGAAGAGCATTGGGATATTATAAATTTAACCCGCTCTGCTTTTGAAGACTTAAGCCAAGTTGCTGAGCCGCGCAAATTTATGAAAATGATGAAAGCCGAGTTTGGTAAAGATCGTTCATCTAATAAATATATTTTCACTCTTTTCCCTAAAGGTGGCTTAATTAAGTCAGCTAATAAAATTGCTGGACTACCTCGCCCTAAGGGTTGTTCTTAATTATAAGAATCTCTATCTTAGAGAATACCTCAGTAAGAAATAATAAAAAGCCAGCACCTGAAAAAGTTGTTGGCTTTTTTGTTATGATGAATATATGTCTACTGAACTTGAAACTATAAAGAAACGCCTACGTGAATTCGCTAAAGAGCGAGATTGGGATCAATTCCATTCACCTAAAAACTTCTCGATGGCATTAATTGTTGAATGCGCTGAATTAGTTGAACACTTTCAATGGCTAACAGATGAACAAAGTAAACGCTTACCTAAAGATACGCTCGATGAAGTATCCTTAGAAATGGCGGATATAATGATTTATCTGATTCGCCTTGCCGATAAGCTCGATATTGATTTAATAGAAACCGTTAACCGCAAGATGGAATTGAACGCTATTAAGTATCCTATTGATAAATCAAAAGGGTTAGCGACTAAATATAATAAACTTTAGAAATTTATCAGACCATCAAGTATTCTTTATATTGAGGATATAAATACTTTTCTTTTAGTTTTAAACACTCTGCAAGAGTATCAATGGCTTTATCCATCTCCTTTTGAAATGAAATTAAGTTACTTTCTATTTCCACCTTAAGATTTAAATATTTATCAAACATACCAATAACATCTTTCATATCATTACGAAAAAGAAAGTAAATATTAAAAACAAGTGCCGGCACTTCATCCTCATCGTCTAAAACTTTGCTATTTTTAGACGCTTCGTCATACCATTGATACAATATTTTTTCTTTAGATAGCTGTGAGTTAAAAGCAAAATAGAGATCTTTTAAAGCATTCATTCTTTCGACGTGACCCTTTGATTGAATGGAATTTCTTAGGCCGATAATAGATTTAATTCCTTTGCTTTGCTCACTGATTAAACCTGAAATTGTCACGCCTTGTTCAGCAATAGGACTAAATTGCGGTTTTATTTTAGAAATTCTACGGTCTTTAACCGTACGTCGACCTTCGATATTCCGACGGTCCAAAATAGAAATGAATTGAGTTATATTCTTACGTCTTTCAGAATCATTTCTTCTCGTTGTATAGACTTTACGAAGGTTTTCTTCGGACCTTGAGTTTAGTTGTTGCTTTTCTTTAACTAGCATTGGAATATTGTTTTGATTAGATTCCAGTCAGCTTATTTTATCTAAAGCAGAACGTCAAAAATAACAGATGAAGTGCTTATACCTTACTTTTTAATGTACGCTATTAACCTGTCAGCTCAGCCAGCAGAGTCATATTTGTTTGCTTCTGTTTTTTCAATGTAACCCTATTCGCTTGGAAAATACTTGCCAGTTGCCCCACAGCATTTTCAAAGTTATCGTTAATCACAACATAATCAAACTCATTATAATGTTTAATATCATCGCATGATTGTCCTAAACGTTTGGCAATAACATCTTCGCTGTCTGTTCCTCGCCCTCGTAAACGCGCCTCTAATTCCATTTTTGAAGGCGGGAGAATAAAAATAGACTGCGCTTCTGGCATCAATTCACGCACCTGTTGCGCACCCTGCCAGTCTATTTCTAAGATCACATCAACGCCCTTATCAAGCAAGTTATCTACCGCTTTTTTGGAGGTTCCATAGTGATTACCGAACACATTGGCATGTTCTAAAAACTTATTCTCATGCACATCATTTAAGAACTCATCAGCGGTTATAAAGTGATAATGTTTACCATCAACCTCTCCTTCTCGCGCCTGCCGAGTGGTGTGTGAAACTGCCATTTCTGCATCTTTAAGCGACTCTAATAACTTAGCGATCATGCTGGTTTTACCTGCGCCCGAGGGTGCAGAAATAATGTAAAGTGTGCCTATACTCATAAGTGCTTTCTCAATAAAAAATATTGTCGTCGAGAGTGTTTATATTTTTGTCGTATACTAACATGTGACTATTTCATGTTTTTTTTAAAACTACAATCAACGAAGAAATTTAAACGATGACTACTCTCAAAGATAAAGTCCGCATTATTACTGTCCCTGCTTTTACTGACAACTATATCTGGCTAGTTTGTAATAAAAAGTTCGATGAAAAACGCAATGAAAATAAACAGCAGGGTCTCATTATTGATCCCGGTGACCCTAGACAACTAATGAAAGTATTAGAAAAAGAAAAAATAGTACCTATCGCTGTTCTTCTCACTCACCTTCATTACGATCATGCCAACGGGCTAGCGCAATTAACAGAACGCTACCCAGACTTACCCATTTATGGCCCCGAAAGCGAATACAAACTACTTAGTAATAACCCACACCCGCCTACCTATGGCCCTGCTACTAACTGCTTTCAATACTTAACTCATTTATTGAAAGGCGATGAAATACTAGAGTTTGAAGCAGTGGATTGTCACTTCCAATTAATGAATATTCCCGGGCATACTTCAGGTCATATTGCTTATTATGACAGTAAAAATAAAAATCTATTTTGTGGCGACACCCTATTTGCAGGCGGCTGTGGGCGAGTATTTGATGGTGGCTTTCATAATCTGCACGATTCGCTACAAAAAATAAAAGCATTACCTAAAGACACCAATATCTACTGTACTCATGAATACACACTGGATAATCTCGGCTTTGCGAGATGGGTCGAGCCAGATAATACCGATATACCCGCTCGACAAGAAGCCGATATGGCATTTATTGATAATGACCAAGCAACCGTACCGTCTTTATTATCACTTGAGTTAAAAACAAATCCATTTTTACGAACTGACTTACCCCATGTAAAAGAAAAGGTCGAGAAAGCAATGGGACAAACGTTAAAAAACTCTACGGAAGTATTTACCGCCATGCGAAAATGGAAAGATAGCAAATATGATTAATAAGTGAAGTATTAATCATATTTACACATCGTCAGATTCGTGCAAAGACCTCAAGTAAATATAAATTATTTTTGCCGATTATCTGAATAATTAGATTATTAAAACCAACAAAGCTATCATTAACTGAATTAATGGTAACACTGGTTTCAGTCATGACTATGATTCTAAATAATAAAAAAGCAGACAAAAACTCTTTAAATGCTAGAACATCAAGCACAAGACGAAGATCTTCTGATCGTCGAAAAAAATTATCCACTCTTCTTTTAAGGTTAGATAGAAGAAAAATTGAAGATAGACGTATCATAAAAGACCGCCGTAAATCGAAGGCCAAGAAAAATGCTTTTCTAATTTCAGATAAAGGCTTATCTATTATCGATTTGGTTAAAGAACAAAATAAAACAATTGCTTATATTCAATCGCTGATTACCTATAATCAATCAAATTCTTACGTCACATTAATGCAGAATTTGAAAAATATTCATCTTTCACTTAAGTCCCAAATCTCAAAAGAAGAAGCATTACAACATTGGTATATTGAAGCATATCCTAAAAATAAGAATAGTCAGCTCATTTCAATGGCTAATTTTATGTTGGCTAAAGATGCTGAAGACATCATTCATATTGTAGATATTTACCTCACATCAAATGCTTTCAACATACAAATTGAGGCATTTACATTTGATATGATACATTCATATCAAGCACTACAAGAATGTCTAGAAACAAAAGAGAAATACATCTACCCTTGCTATAGAAATGACCTCAACTTACAATAATAATTGTAAGTCTAACCGTAATTTATAGAAGTCTCCAATCTCCATTGTTAATCCCATCTATCGTCCAAGAGCCTACCCGATAACGAATCAAGCGCAAAGTCGGGTGACCAATTCCTGCTGTCATTCTGCGTACTTGGCGATTTTTTCCTTCACTTATAGTGATTTCTAGCCACGTATCAGGAATATTTTTTCTCACCCGTATTGGCGGATTACGTACCCACAATCCTTGTGGCTCATCCATACGTTTAACCTTAGCCGGTTTTGTCATACCGTCTTTTAACTCAATACCCTGCCTTAAAATATCTAAGCTTGCTTCAGTCGGCTCACCCTCAACTTGCACCCAATAGCATTTACTCATTTCATGTTTCGGATTGGCGATACGATGTTGTAGCTTGCCATCATTCGTTAATACCAATAAACCTTCGCTATCACGATCTAATCTACCTGCTGGATAGACTGTTGTATCAGTAATATAGTCAGCAAGGGTTTTGCGCCCATCACTGTCTGTAAACTGTGTCAGCACATCAAAGGGCTTATTAAAAAGTATTATTGTAGTCATGTGCTTAGTTTACCGTAATTACTTTTCTTTTTTCCGTGTCCTTCTCTGTACTTCCATGGCAAAATAACTTTTTACAAAGTTTCAAAGGAATTATCATGCCAAAATATAAGTCACGCACATCTACCCACGGCCGTAATATGGCAGGCGCTCGCGCATTATGGCGCGCTACAGGCATGAAGGATGATGATTTCAGCAAGCCTATTATTGCGATTGCCAATTCATTCACCCAGTTTGTACCCG
>JAZGFW010000263.1:0-4106 GCA_036479895.1 Cocleimonas sp.
TTGAAGACTTACTGTCCATGTTTTTTTAAAGGAACGCTCGCCGTTAAAAACATTTACTTGGGAGCTAGTGCTAGTAGCTAACACTTGAAAGTCTTTTTGCAGTACTGAAAGGTCTGGCTTGGCGTTCGTGTTTTGACTGGTTTCAATCAGCAAGGTTATCGGGTCGCCCTCATACACTGTGGCTTGCTCAAGACTGGCTTTTACCGCCGCAAGTGCATTGCTCATAGTGAGAAGCATGATTACAACCATGCCGAATGTGACGATCTTATCTTTTATAATAGCCCCCAGTCCTAATATTGAACCCTTCTTCATTACCATGGCTGAGCCTCCCTTCTTTTGGTACCCTGAGGGTTATTTCTACGGCGCTGATATTGTCGCTGAAACTTTCGGCGCAACAACCCGCTTGGGTCGTCTGGTATCCGTCTTAGCCACTGTTCTGCTGCCATTTTCTCTTCTTTATTTAGTTCATTTGCTTTAGCTTTGCTTCTTGCAGCTTCTGCTTTTCTTTTCTTTTCTTCAGCATCTTTTTGAGTGCTGTTTTGTTGTTTCTGCTGTTCTTTTTGTTTTTCTTCTTTGCTTTTAGTTGCTTCGTCTTCAGGCTCATTTTTCTTGCCTTCTTCTTTGTCTTTTTTATCTTTATCTAAATCTTTATTGGCATCAGAAAACTGGTTATCTTTTTTATCTCCCTTATTTCCTTTTTCGTCGCCCTTTTTATCACCTTTCTTTTTGTCCTCTTGTTCTTTATCACCCTTTTTCTTCTGAGAATCTTTTTCTGATTTACTATCGTCTTTTTTATCTTTTGACTGCTTACTATCTTTTCCAGATTTATTTTTCTTTTGCTGTTCTTTCTTCTTTTTTAAAAACGCTTTAATGGCTTTCTTATTGTCTTTCGCGTCTTGCATTTCAGGTTGTTCTTTAAGGGCTTCGTCATAGGCTTTAATGGCTTCTTCATATTTTTCTAGTTTAGCCAGAGCATTACCTTCATCAAAACGTGCATCTGCGCCCTTGGCATTTTTAAAGCTTTCTAAGGCTTTATTATATTCACCTTTTCTGTACTCTGCGCTACCACGGCGTAGAGGTGATTTTGCTAGTTGGCTTGCCTTGTCATATTGCTTTTGTTGCAAGGCACTTTCTGCCCGCTGCGCTTTATTTTGCCAAAGTTTATCCCACTGTTCCTCAAAAGAAAAAGCCATCGCATTTTGAGGCTGGGCAACTAAACCCACAATAAAAACGGCAAAAATAATATTAAACAACCAACCTTTACGAAAAGCTAAAGCGGCCAGAGGTAATAAGAAAATAATCAAAAATGGCCCCATTGATTTCCATTCTTCATTCTTTAAATCGTTGCTTAATATCTCATCAACCAAATCAGCCTCATTTTGTATGCCACCACCTGTACCGTCTGATCTTTTTAGTAACTGGTTTAGATCAGCATTGTTATTACTGATTGCGTGATAGCTACCACCACCTTTTTTAGCAAGCGCCTGCAAAGAATCTGTTTCAAGTTTAACGGTGATATTGAGACCTTGCTGACGGCGCACACTCGGTAATAACCCACCTGCTTCTGTACCTACACCAAGTACAGATAACTGATGCCCTGCATTTTTTAGTGTGCTGGCTTCTGTTAAGGCTAAGCCCTCATCAGCAATGCCATCGGCAATTAATAGTACTGAGCCATTTTGCGCACCAGATTGCTTGAGTAATTCATACGCTTTCTTTAAACCTAAATCTACACGGCTACCTTGTGCGGGTAATAGTTGAGGGGATAATACTTTCAATAATGATCGAATCGTGCCGACATCACGGGTTAAAGGCGACACGGTAAAAGCATCACCCGCAAATACGACTAAGCCTGTTTGTCCTTCTTCATTTTTCAAAAATTGTGATGATAAAATATCTTCAATCTTAAAACGCGCTCGCGCTAAACGAGTAGGCTTTAAGTCATCAATCATCATTGAGCTAGATAAATCCAAAACTAGCACGCGCGCTGTATTGGTTTGAAAAACAGGCTTTGGGATTTTCTCCCAAACAGGGTCTGCCAAGGCGATAGTTGTGATTAACCAACCCAATGCCACTAACCACTTTACTAGCCTACCTGTATGTTTATCTTCTCCTTGAAGGAGTACAGCTAGTAAGTTCGGGTCGATTACTTTCTCCCATGCGTTGCCTTTTGCGTGAGCTCTAAAACTAAGCCATAAGAGTAACGTAAGTGGCAATAGTGCAACTAACCAGATTGGGTGAAGGAAGTGAAACTGTGTCATCAACGTACCTCCCCTCGTTTTTTATTTGCGCTTAAAAGAGAGGGGGTTCTAAAAATGAAAGCACTTAAAAACTTAAATAAAGCCAGTAACGCGCTCACCGCTAAGGCTAACGCCAAGGGGTAATAATACAACTCTTTAACAGGACGATAGCTCAACTCATCTTTTGAAACAGGCTCAATTTTATCTAAAAACTTATAGATTTTTAATAAGCCTTTCACGTCTTTAGCACGAAAGTAGCGCCCTTTGGTTTTATCAGCAATAGCTTGAAGGGTTGGTTCATCAAGATCATTTTGACCGACTCGCTGTGGACCAAACGGCGTTTGAACAATACGTTCTTTTGCGCCCACGCCAATGGTATAAATTTTAACTTTTTCTTGCGAGGCAAGATCAGCCGCTTTTTGCGGATCAACATTGCCAGCGGTGTTGGCACCATCTGTTAGTAAAATTAGAACACGGTTTTTTTCTGGTTCTTTTCGCAAACGTTTTACAGCCAAGCCGATAGCATCACCGATTGCCGTAGCTCTGCCCGCTAAGCCTAACTCTGCTTCATGTAATAATGTTTTTACTGTTTTTCGGTCAAAGGTTAAAGGCGCTTGTAAATAAGCATTGCTACCAAATAAAATTAGCCCAATGCGATCTCCTTCTCGTTTGCTTATAAAGTCACCTGCCACAGATTTCACGGCCAACAAACGTGTGACTGCCCTGCCATCAATTTCCATATCACGGGCTTGCATTGAGCCAGAAATATCCACTGCCATCATCAAGCTTCGCCCTGCAATTGGCTGGCTAATGCTGTCACCAATGAACTGTGGTCGTGCGGCTGCGGTGACTAGGGCAAGCCAAATTAAAATGCCCAATAACAAAGTTAACAGTGACTTTGAACGGGTACGATTACTTAGCTCGGCACTTAGCTCATTAAAAAAGGGTACGCGCAAAGCGGCGGTTTGACTGACTGGCGCTGGGGGTAATACAAACCAAACCAATAACGGTAAAGGCAAGAATAGAAACACCCATTGCGAAGCAAATTCGATATTGTTCACAATTTGCCCCCAACGCTAGGTACTTCGGCTTTTGGTTGGTCAACTAGCCTGTGTACCCACTTTCTGATTAGGCTAATAAACTCATCTAGGTTGAGATTTTCAGGATCACCTGATTGATAGGGTGCTTCTATCAAAATCCTTCCTGCGCCCTTTGTAAAGCCTCGGGTATTGCCAGATTGATCTAAAAACTTTAACCAATCACAGCCGGTTAAACTGGATATTTTTGAGCGCGGATAATAATTAACCGCTAGTTGACGCAGCAAGGTATTCATATCCGCAATGGTTTTATTACTTGGGTTTTGAGTTAGCTTATCTTCATACATTTTAAGCTTTGCCATTAGCTTTTCACGCTGTTTTTTTAGTTTGGCTTGTTGGCGTAACTTTGAACGAACGGATAGAAAAAGGGCGCTCAGAGCCAATAAAATAATAGACAATAATATCCACCAGCCAATTGCAGGTGGCCAAAAATCGGGGCTTCCTGCAAGGTGTATATCTTTTAAGACCAAGCCATCGGGAGTTGCTGCGGTAGCAGGTGGCGTAGGCATTGGAGTAGGAGAATCTGCCATCAAGCGACCTTTTTGCCTTGCACTGTTTGCAACTCAGGTTGTGATGTTTTTGGTGGTGCAGCCCTTAATTTAGTACTACCAAAATGCTTTTGTAGGCTAAGTAAAATATCATCCGCCGTCGATAGTTGTATGTGTGCAATATTTTGCCTGCGCATTAGTTCAGCTACTTTTGTATGGTGCTGCGTAAAATAGTCTTGGTACTGTTGTTTGCCTTTTTTAGAGCGCGTATTAAGTACCCC
>JAZGFW010000264.1:0-2673 GCA_036479895.1 Cocleimonas sp.
AAACGCAGTACAGGAAAAACCATTTATATTTTAGATGAGCCGACGACAGGGCTTCATTTTCATGATGTTGATGTGTTATTAACGGTGCTACATCGACTGCGTGATGAAGGTAATACCATTATCGTGATTGAGCATAACTTGGATGTGGTTAAAACAGCTGATTGGATAATTGATCTTGGCCCAGAAGGCGGTAGCGGCGGCGGAAAGATAATCGCCACGGGTACGCCTGAGGATGTGGCTAAGACTAAAGGGTCGTTTACGGGTGAGTATTTGAAGTCGATGTTGAATGGATGAGCATAAGCTCAGTAAATATCAACTTATTCACATTAATTTATTCAATAATTGAGATCGTATATAACAAGTAATAACTGAAGAGGTCAGTGAGTTTAACCATTCCTCGCCACCAGCCGTACAAAGGTCTCTTTTTTAAGTTGTATAATTTGCGCTGTTAATTATGAGGCGTTAGCAACTTCGCTATACTGTCATCTCTAACAGTAGCCTCTTCCGCAGGGGCTACTTTAGTAATTACAGGTTTGTTCATCACTTTATTATCATCTAGTAAAGTACTCGCGCCAAATGATGTTGCCATTATAATTCCCACACTGGCAATATTAGTCGCAATAGCTGCACCCCAACCCATTTTATTAATCACCTTAAATGCCACGCTTGAAAGTAATAACAAGATTGAGATAGTTGCGATTAACATTACTGTAGGATAACGCTTCATTAGTGTTTGAGTAGCATCTGTAGTAGAAAGATCTATTCCCGCTACAATGAAATTGAGCATAATAAAAGCACTCACCGCGATGACAGCACTTGCTAAAGAAGCAAACATTATCCATTTAATCTCAGGTCGTTCTGCAAGAAAATAATTAGCAATTTTACTAGCTATAAAAAAAGTGATTGAAGCTGAAATGAGTAACGATAGCGCTAAATACATAAATCATCCTTATAGAAATATTTTTTTAATATTCTTAATAAGAATATTATATAGAGAATGAATGAACTAGAGCTTAACGCCATAAATAATCTAATGGCTGATATATTAAACAAGGTTTTTATGAGCTTATAAACTTTAAAAATTCAGCCGAGGCACAGCCTCAATCAATTTTTTTGTATAGGGATTTTGCGGGTTTCCACAAACATCGTCAGTTAAACCGTACTCAACTACTTTGCCATTTTTCATTACAATAGTTTCATCACATAAGTATTCAACCACCGCGATATTGTGAGTGATAAAGAGCAGAGTTAAATCACGCTTTTCACGAATTTCCAATAACAGCTGTAATACTTCTGCCTGTACTGAAACATCCAGTGCGCTGGTGATTTCATCACAGACGATAAACTCCGGGTTTAGAGCCAATGCACGAGCCAAGCCGATGCGTTGACGCTGTCCGCCAGAAAACTCATGCGGGAAACGCCACATAAAATCGCGTTCTAACTGCACCGCTTCTAATACATCGCCAGCCAACTCAATGCGCTCGTCATCGCTATTGCCTATGCCGTGTACCTTCATGGGTTCAGTCAATGTTTTTGCGACCAATAAACGTGGGTTTAATGATGATTGCGGGTCTTGAAAGGCAATCTGCATTTTTTGTCGCCACGGCTTTAATTGCTTGGTGGATAAGCCAACCAGCTCATTTCCATCAATCGTTACGCTTCCTGCGGTAGGCTTTTGTAGTTGTAAAATAGCGCGCCCAAGGGTGGTTTTTCCACTGCCCGACTCGCCCACTAAGGCAACGATTCTACCTTTGTTTATGTCGATACTCACATCATCAACGGCGCGAACATGGTCAACCACACGTTGTAGCAATCCTTTACGAATAGGGAAAAAAACATCTAAGTTTTTGGTTTTAACCAGCGCTGTGGGTGTCTCATTGGCTATTTTACTTTTATCACGGCGTGGTAAATTATCAGGAACAGCAGCCAATAATTTTTTACTATAGCTGTGTTGTGGCTTGCTCAGTACTTGTTGCGTATCACCCACTTCAACCAGCTTACCTTGCTTCATCACGCCGACGCGATGTGCAATTTGCGCCACTACGCCAAAGTCATGGGTGATAAACAATACGCTCATGCCTTTGCGCTCTTGAAGCTCTTTAATCAGTTTAAGGACTTCTGCTTGCACCGTTACATCTAAGGCAGTGGTTGGCTCATCGGCAATCAACAAGTCAGGTTCACACGCCAGCGCCATTGCAATCATAATACGTTGGCGTTGCCCACCTGACATTTCATGTGGGTAGTTATCAAAGCGAGCGCTTGCGTCTTTGATTTTAACTTCTTCCATTGCTTTTAAGGCGCGCTGCTTGGAGGTTTCTTCGCTCATTTCAGGGTTGTGTAATAACAACGCTTCCATGATTTGCATACCGACGCTGTAGACAGGGTTAAGCGAAGTCATTGGCTCTTGAAAGATCATTGCAATGCGTGAACCACGAATATTGCAAAGCTGATCTTCATCAAGATTAAGCATATTCACTTGTTCATGAGTAGCTTTAGTGACCTGACCCATATTGGTATCTTTGCGCCAATCAAATATAATCTCACCTGCTGGATGCGAGCTTATTCTAGCTGGTAAAAGTTGAATAACAGATAACGCTAAAATTGACTTACCACTGCCAGACTCACCCACTAGACAAAAAGTTTCCCCTTTGTTAATAGTAAAACTAACACCAT
>JAZGFW010000265.1:0-2162 GCA_036479895.1 Cocleimonas sp.
AATATCAACATGAAAATACCCTATTGGATATGTCTTGAACACCTTCTTTGCAGGTTTGTCATTTTTCGGGTTGGGGAGACGGCTTATACCGTGGCGCTGATAACAGCGGTGTAGAGCGGATCTGGAGAGATGAGGAAGCGTCTCTTGCAAAGCATACAGACAATCATCAAGAGGCAGTAATGTATGCTGGCGAAGCGCCACACACATAGCTTCCTCTTCAATGCTCAACTCTTACAGCTCAACACTCTCGAAGATTGTTTCTTTGGCTCCATCGCGACATTATGCGTGAAATCGCGTTTGCGCCATTTCGCAATCGTTTTCACATTCAACCCGTATTGCAAGGCTAATGCTTGGGTTGAAGTTTGCGATCGCTGTAGCTCTGCTCTCGTAATGTACATCGTCTTGGCGCTTTCGTGTAATACTTGTCTCATAAAACCTCCTTGGTTGACAGATCACTACACACAACACCAGCACACTGTGGGACTAAACAACTACATTCTATATAATTTTCCGCAATCAAGGCTTGGCACAGTAAACCTTTTGCCTTATAGG
This sequence comes from Cocleimonas sp., assembly GCA_036479895.1. Lineage (GTDB taxonomy): Bacteria > Pseudomonadota > Gammaproteobacteria > Thiotrichales > Thiotrichaceae > Cocleimonas. The sequence goes on from JAZGFW010000265.1 coordinate 553, forward strand.
AACGGCCTTGCCATTAGGAACAATTACTCTTCGGAGCGTTTCCAAAAAAAGTAAAATGCGGTTGTTCGGTTCGCAAATGCGACCAATATAAAAACGGTGGGGTAGCTCAGCTGGTTAGAGCGCAGGACTCATAATCCTGAGGTCGAGAGTTCAAGTCTCTCTCCCACCACCATTTAAGTTAAATTTTCCCTCAGTAAGCAAATTGTAACAACTTGTAAGACGCACTAAAGTTGTAGGGCGAGCGTAAGCTCTACCAAATTGTAGGGCGCAGTAATCAGTGGCCAGAAGCAGAACTAGGCGGGACAAGGGCGGACTACCCATCAGAAGTTCGAGAAACCGAGGGTTCAAACGTAGGGTCGAGGTTGAGTATTTCTTGCCATTGCGAAAAGTAATCCGGATCCGGTGCGTAGATGAGCGGATGCTTTTGGCTAGTGGTTTGTCCCATGCTCCACACGCCTTCAAAAATTCCACCATGCAAGTCCACGATAGGGCTTGATCTTTTGGAGAGTATTGTTTCGCATTTAGGGCGCTGTCTGAACGAGACTTCATCTTCCCATCTTCCAGCCAGAATTCCATTGCGTTCCCAGCTATGGACGCGGTTGGTGTAGCCCAATATGAAGAGCCTGTCTCGAAAGTGACTTGCACCAACTTCTGCTGCGCTGAACACGCCCGCTTTAACCTTAACGCCCATTCTTTGTAACGACTTGGCGACTTTGGAAAATCCCACATTGAGATGCCCTTTGACGTTTTCAAAGAACACGGCATCTGGTTGGACATCTTGCACGATTGTTTCAATGTACGGCCATAAATGTCTTGGATCTTTTTCGCCTCTTTGATGCCCTGCTTGTGAGAATGGTTGGCATGGATATCCGCCAGTGACGATATGTACTTTGTCACGCCATCGTCGGCCATCAAAGGTTTTAACGTCATCCCAGATAGGTGCACAATCCATTGTCTGGTCGCCCATCCTCGCCACGAGTGTGGCCGCAGCGGCCGCTTCCCGCTCGACGTAACACACAGTTTTATAGTTGGGTTGTGCAATGAGTAAGCCAAGTTCCAAGCCGCCAAATCCACTGCACAAAGAGAGCCCGTTAAGGCTTTGGGGCTTTTACCCCCAGGTACGAATAACCACGTCACAATATTCCTTTCAAAAGGTTTAGACGCTCGTGGCATTCGGATTATGGCTCTTGTGCCTGTTGGCTGGCCTGAAGATGTTAAGTGTACCGCATCGGCGGCATTTGATACTAAGCACGCCTTTGATAGCGCCCTTTTCTGCGTCGAACAACCGTGCGCGACATTTTTTATTGTAACAGTGTATGGACTCCATAATTTTCTCATGATGAATAACCCCGCCCCAAGGGGCGAGGTATCAAAAGAGTGTAAGTTGTTTATCACTGTGTAGTTTTGTATATTCTTTGCCTTTATTTTGGACGTAGCTTGTTATTGTGCTCTCATCTCCGTGACGCCCAACTGTGGATGCAAGATAACCATCACTCCAAAATTCTCCACCCCAAAGTGACTTTTTAACATGAGGACACAACCTAAATATTTCGCGTGCGGTGATACTTTTTATTACAGTGATCAACTTGGTCACTGTATAGGTCGGAACC
>JAZGFW010000266.1:0-21059 GCA_036479895.1 Cocleimonas sp.
AAAATCTTCCCTACCATTAACCGCTGTATTTCTCCCTTCTATAAGATAGATGGGAAGATCAGCAAATTGAAAAAGATTTATTGCTGAATCTCCCTCGTTTTTCAGGTAAAGTCCCACCATTATTGACTTTTACATAAGGAAACCAGCATGGCTCGTCAACCCGACTTTATCTCACCCTCTATACTTTCTGCAGACTTTGCACGCTTAGGCGAAGAAGTTGACAAAGTACTCGCATCAGGTGCTGATGTTGTACATTTTGACGTAATGGACAACCACTACGTACCTAACTTAACGATTGGCCCCTTGGTTTGTGATGCATTACGTAAGCACGGTGTTACTGCTGAGATTGATGTTCACCTTATGTGCACACCTGTTGATGCGCTTATCCCAGATTTTGCAGAAGCAGGCGCTAGCTACATCACCTTTCACCCAGATGCGACAACACACGTTGACCGTTCATTACAGTTAGTACGCGATCACGGTTGTAAGTCTGGCTTGGTATTTAACCCAGCAGCTTCTCTGGATGCACTTGAGTACGTAATGGATAAAGTTGATTTAATTATGCTGATGTCAGTAAACCCAGGGTTTGGTGGACAGAGCTTTATTCCTTCAACATTAACCAAGTTAAAACAAGTACGTAAGATGATTGATGACTCTGGTTTCGATATTCGTCTTGAAGTTGATGGTGGTGTAAAAGCGAATAATATCCGTGAGATTAAAGAAGCCGGTGCTGATATGTTTGTAGCAGGTTCTGCCATCTTTGGTGCTAACAACCCTGATGATCCAAATCATTACGAAACTATTATCAAAGAGTTCCGCTCAGAGTTAGCGAAGGCTAAGGTATAATTCGCAACGCTTTAGAAAACGATACTAAAGTAAAAGAAAAAAGGACACAGATTTTCTGTGTCCTTTTTCGTTTTAAAGTGACTTAACATAAAATATAACCACCTAAAAATTCGAGAATCCTATGTCTAAAATATTTACCCCTGAACTAATTATGATTGATGTTGACGGTACATTAGTCGACTCTGTCCCTGACCTATCTTGGTGTTTAGATGAAACACTCAAACAGGTTGGATTGCCCCCACGCGGTGAAGCTGCTGCGCGTGAGTGGGTAGGTAATGGTGTCATACGAATCGTTGAACGTGGTATTGCTAACGACCTCAATGCAGACCATGATGCTAAAATATTTGAAAAAGCCATGCCCCTTTTTCGAGAGTTGTACGCTGAAAACACCTCTAAACGCAGTACGCTTTACCCTGGCGTTCGTGAAGGTATGGATTATCTAAAAACCTTAAATATTAAAATTGGGTGTATCACCAATAAAGATGCTGAGTTTACTCATCCTATTCTTAAAGACTTAGGTTTGTGGGATGACTTTGAAATTGTCATTAGTGGCGATACCTTGGAAAAGAAAAAGCCTGATCCTCTACCTTTATTACATGGTGCTAAAGAATTAGGCGCTGATCCAAAAAAATCACTCATGCTAGGTGACTCAACCTCAGACGTTAAAGCCGCTCGTGCAGCAGGTTTTGATATTATTTGTATGTCGTACGGTTATAACCACGGCGTTGATATTCGCGACTCTAAGCCTGATGTTGTCATTGATTCTATGACAGAACTAAAAGCATTCATTAAAGCTTAATGAGACCCTTTGCACGAGTCAGTGGCGAAAGAAAAATAGGCTAATATTTTACTGATTGAGGCGGAAAATGAAGCTAATAATGGGTTATTAGCAAGTTTTTCAACGAAAAGCAGTGAAATATTAGACATTTTTACTCGTCACCTGATTCGTGCAAAGGTCTCTTAATATTGAAAAGTATGGATTATTGCCACTATCCTCATAGTGACAATAATCCTATTAAATCCAGAAGTAGTTTATCCGTTTATCGGTGAAATTTTACCGACTTACTAAACTTGCGTATATTAGCCATTCAGCCCCTTAAAATAAAAATACGCCATGACACATTACAACGCACCTTTAGGTATTAGCAGTTTATTACTTTTCATTCCTGCACCTACCCTTGTTTATCACTACTCAAAATCATTTACAGAAAGTGGGGCTATCAATTTTTTAGAGTTGAATTTAGTGGGCGCTCAGGCACAACTACTGCTATTCACCCTTAGCATCGCTGGTCTTGGTTTGCTGAGCTTATCCTTACGTGAGTTAGGTGGCACCTTAAAAAACAACGTCTAAAGCCCCTCTACTTCTTTAAGCCCCCACCCTTAAAGCACTACTTGCTGTTCATATCACAAGCAATTATAGTAACAACAACTCAACGGAGTGCTCATCTGAGCTGAGAGACATCGTTTATTAATATATTCTAAACAGAAATGTCAATCCGATGAACCTGATCCAGCTAATTCTGGCGTAGGGATGTGAGTTGTAAAGTGTCTGGTTAATTGTGTTCTTCTAATTCTAAACTCTTTCATCTTGCCTCTTACGATGTATTCTTTTTTGAGGCTCAATTCATGCGATTTTTTATATTCTCTTTTTTTGTTGCACTGCTTACTTACACCTCTTTTGCTTTCGCAGAAGATAAACCCATACTGACCGTTTATACCTATAACTCCTTTACAAGTGACTGGGGGCCTGGTCCAAAAGTTAAAAAAGCCTTTGAAGAAGATTGCAACTGTAGTTTGACGTTTGTAGCTTTAGAAGATGGAGTGTCGCTATTAAGTCGTTTAAAACTCGAAGGAATGAACACTAAGGCTGATGTTGTTCTCGGCCTTGACACCAACCTTTCTGCTGAAGCACAAGCAACGGGCTTATTTGCACCTCACGGCATGAGTATTAAAAATTCATCGTTACCCAGCGAGTGGAAAAACGAGACCTTTCTTCCTTATGACTTTGGGTATTTTGCTTTTGTTTATGATAAAACAAAGTTAAAGAACCCACCAACAAGCTTAAAAGATTTAGTCGAAAACAAAGATGCTCCCAAGATATTGATTCAAGACCCTCGTACCAGCACACCCGGTTTAGGACTTCTACTTTGGGTAAAACAAGTTTACGGTGATAAAGCTCAGGAGGCTTGGGAAAAGTTAGCTCCTCGAATAGTAACAGTCAGTAAAGGTTGGAGCGAAGCGTATGGCTTATTCTTAAAAGATGAAGCACCGATGGTTTTAAGCTACACCACCTCACCTGCTTATCATATTATTTCTGAGAAAAAAGAAAACTATGCGGCTGCAAAATTTTCTGAAGGTCATTATCAACAAATCGAAGTGGCTGGTTTAGTAAAATCAAGCAAACAACCTGAATTGGCTAAAAAGTTCCTAACCTTTATGCTAAATGAGAAATTCCAAAATGTTATCCCAACGACTAACTGGATGTATCCTGCATCTTTACCCAAGGATAAACTGCCTGAAGCTTTCAAAACCTTGATTGACCCTGCACCTGCACTATTATTTGATGAGGCAGAAGTCGCTAGAAACCGTAAAGCGTGGGTTAAAGAATGGTTAAATGCCTTAGCTAAATAATGCTTCGGCTTTGCTCAACAACCTTTGTTCTAAACCCTAGTTCAAAAAATACTAATAAAGAAAAACTTATACTGAGCAAAGCCCAAGTATGAAAACCAAGGCTGGTATTTTAGTTGTAATTCTTCTCGGTTTATTTGTGAGTATCCCACTTGTTAGTCTTTTTCTAGCCAGTGATATTCTTGGCAGCCAACTAAATCAAGCATCTTCGCTAGCCTTTTGGAAAGATACTTATCTTCGCCAAGTAATACGTTTTAGCGTGTGGCAAGCAATGCTTTCTACCGTATTAAGTGTTGGCTTAGGTGTTTTAATTGCACGCGCTTTTGCACGTTTTGGTGACTTCCCTTTTCGTCATTTAATTTTAGCTCTATTTGGTTTACCTTTAGTTGTACCTGCCATTGTAGCCGTACTGGGTATTATTTCTGTTTACGGCGCTCAAGGATGGTTACCCTTAGGCAGTAAACTATATGGCCTAAATGGCATACTATTGGCTCATCTATTCTTTAACCTTCCCTTATCAGTGCGTTTATTATTACCTGTTTGGAGTAGTATCCCACAGCAACAATGGCGTATTAGTACACAACTGAGCATGAGCCAATCTCAGCAGTGGAAAAATATTGAGTGGCCTGCATTACGTGAAGCTTTACCAGGTGTTAGCCTGTTAATTTTCATGCTCTGCTTTACTAGCTTTGCGGTCGTTTTAAGTTTAGGTGGCGGCCCTAAGAGCACTACTTTAGAAGTCGCTATCTATCAATCATTACGCTTTGATTTCGACCCTGCACAGGCCGTTGTTTTAGCTTTGCTACAACTAGGTATTTCTATTCTTTTGGCACTTATTGCATCAAAATTTAGTTATCAACCTGATGTCGAAGCCAACCTAAATATTAACCATGAAATCCCACGTACATCGGGAAGAACTTTGCTCGCTACTTTAATTAGCTTAGCTACTTTATTTGTCGTATCACCTCTTTTAGCGATGCTTATTGATGCGCTACAAGGTCCTCTAATCAATGTACTGAGTGATAAGAAACTCTGGCATGCCGCTGGATTTAGTTTATTAATTGGTCTCAGCGCAGGGTGTATTTCACTCGTTCTTGGTTGGATCCTATTATCTGCCAGTGCAGAACAATCTTACTCTGGTAAAAAGTGGTTAGCTCAGCTTCTAGAGTTTTCTGGTTCGGTAATTTACGTTGTACCACCTTTAGTTATTGGTACAGGTTTATTTATTCTTTTATCTAAAATCAGCAATGTATTTGAATGGGCTATTCTCTTGGTTATTTTTATTAATGGTTTAATGGGACTGCCCTTTGTCATTCGAACACTAGGTCCTGCCATGCGCCAACATACCATGCGTTATCAACGCTTATGCTCAAATTTAGATTTGCATGGATGGCAACGCTTTAAGATAATTGACCTCCCCTTATTAAGAAAACCCATTGGCTTATCGGTAGCGCTAGTGACAGCAATGGCAATGGGAGACTTAGGTGTGATTGCGTTATTTGGTACACCAGAAACTGCAACACTACCCTTGCTGTTGTATCATCGTTTATCTGCGTATCAAATACCGCATGCCACCGTAACAGCCGTATTTTTATTACTTTGTTGCTTGTTAACTTTTTGGCTCTTAGAACGTTTCATTGGTGGCAAAAGTAACCAAAAAGAGAATCAATAAATGCTTAAAATTCAGCAGTTACGTTTCAGCTATCATGCCCAGAAAGATGAACCTTATAATGATTTAAACATGTGTTTCAATCTCGAAGTTAACGCTGGAGAAATTCTAAGCGTTATAGGTGCAAGTGGCTCAGGAAAATCGACCTTACTCAACTTAATTGCTGGTTTTGAGCAAGCAACATCGGGGGAGATATTCATAAATAACAAAGATATATCTCAACAAACAATAGCCCAGCGCCCTGTTACTACCGTTTTTCAAGAACATAATTTATTCCCTCACTTAAATATCTTTAGTAATGTTGCTATTGGTATAAAGCCCTCTTTAAAACTTTCACAGGATGAAACTCACCAAGTCAACCAAGCACTCGATAATGTAGGTTTGCTTGATTACACAAAGCGTACACCTGCGCAACTCTCTGGGGGACAACGTCAGCGAGTTGCGTTAGCTCGAGCGCTAGTCCGTGAACATGATGTTTTGCTGTTAGATGAACCACTGGCTGCACTTGGACCTGCGATGCGAGATGAAATTATTGACCTACTCAAAGAAATTGTAATAAATAAAAACATAATGGCACTACTGGTTAGCCATCAACCGAGTGATGCTTTACGCGCTTCAAAGCGAGTAGCCTTCATCCATGAAGGAGAAGTGTTGGAAGTAAGTGATACTGAGAAAATGCTCAACCATTCAAAAAAGCCAGAAATACAACAATATCTTGGTCAACTATGAATTGTCTGACCGACCAATATTTTTTAGAAGAGCTATTAAAAAGACTAAAACTAATTCCTTTGTTTTCAAGCTATTCTACTGATTACCTTAAACGTAATATCGAGGTGACTTTACTACCTAGTCTAAGCAATAATACTTATAAGGTCAGTATTAACAATCATAGTTATCTACTAAAAATACCAAGAGCTGATACTAAGCAATTTATTGATCGTTATCATGAACAAACAAATACGCAGATTGCTTTTAATCTTGGACTGGCACCAAAGGTTCTTTGGCAGAGCGAAAGTGGTATATATTTAATTCACTATTTGGAAAATATCCGTCACTTAAATAGTAAAGATTTACACAACCCTCATTTTATAAGTAAATTAGTTACCCATTTATCAACGTTACAAAAAAGTTCGGCTCCCTTTAAAGGTGACTTACACAACACTGAAACTATTCGTAATCATCTCAATCAATACTATAAACTCTGTACCGACAATGTTCAAAATAAGCTAAAGAAAACACATGTAAAAGCGCTCTTAATGCTTGATAAAATAGAACAATATGATAGTCCCGCAGTGCCTTCACATAGCGATCTTACCCTTGGAAATATACTCGTAGAGAAAAATAAAGAAGAAAGAGTATGGCTAATTGATTGGGAGTATTCTGCCATGGCTTCACCTTTTTGGGATATTGCAACACTTTGCAATGAAGGGACATTTAATGACATGCAAGCTAATGATTTTCTCAGTAAGCTTATAAATACACCAACTCAAAAAGAAATAGAATTACTCACTCATTATCGTTTTTTATTAAAGGGACTATCTCAGTGTTGGCAAGGTGCTTTTCAAATTAATAAGCCTTGTTCTATGTCAGGGCTTATTAATTAAAAGGTATAACTACTTCTTACATTCAGCAGGTACATCCGTACAGTTATCATAGTGTTGTGTACTACCATTAGTATTTACATCAATGCTTTCATCAGAGTTGTAAGTCACCGTCATGCTAGAGCTACCACCCTTAACCTGAAACTTTCCACTAGTAGGACAGTTAGCTGATTCAACACTTTTTACAGGCGTTAAGGTTATTAGTTCCAACCAACCCTTAAAGCATTGATTTTCCTTCACAAACCCATTCATGCTCATTGTTATAATATTGCCGCTGCTATCAACAGTAAAGTTGAAATCTTTATAGTCTATACGCTCTCCAGTGTCCTCATCCGTTGCGTAACCGCTACCAATAATAAAACTCATGTTTGTAAAGTCCTCACCGTTAGCCGATGGGGTCATACTCATTGTGGCTGATTCAAAGTAGGTTCCACCTTCAATTTTACACTTATTAAATTTAATCGTTAGCTTATTGGTAATTTCACCCGTGGTTAAGTCAATACCATCAAATGACATGGTTCCTCCACCGTCACAAGGAACAGAAAGACTTTTAAATTTTCCCCCAGTAACTCCCGTTGCAAGCACTTTACTCTTTGCTTTATCAGCAAGAGAACCCAAATTAGTTGCAGAAGAACCAGCAGAAGATAGACCTGCCAAAATATTTCCCGCACTAGCTTTATCGAATTCAACAGTATCAACCTTTGAACCACCACTACTACTAGAACTTGAACCACCTCCGCAGGAAGCTATACCCAATGCCAAAACAATAGGTCCTATTGTATTAAACAGTTTTTTTGAAATCATTTGTTTCACGCCTCACTTCATATATTTAATAAAAAAATCTATAAAAATAGTTACATCAACTTTATATATAGCATAAAAACCATTTTTAATAATGAAATTCAAATGAACTAAGGCTATTTAACACCACTATTTCTTCGATTTTTTGGCTTTGATTTACTCTTACTCTTTTTTGAGTAAGGCTTAGGATTAGGATTAGACTTAGCTTTATATTTAGTACTAGACTTTGTTTTAATCCGATGATGATAGTCATTCCCTTTTGTTTTTCCGCCCCTATGAGATTTTTCAAGCCGAGCTGTAAATTCCGGTACAAGATGTTCTTTGCCATTACCAATAAGATCTTCACGCCCCATCCGTTTAAGTGCAGTACGTATCATTTGCCAGTTTTCAGGATCATGGTACCGCAGAAAAGCTTTATGTAATTTTCTTGTTTTAGCCGTCTTTGCTGTATCTATATGTTCGGTATCAGAGCCTACCTTTTTTAAAGGGTTTACACCGGTATGGTACATTGCAGATGCAAGCGCCATGGGTGTAGGAATGAACTGTTGTACTTGGTCTGGCTTAAATTTATTTTCTTTTAACCATATTGCTAAGTTAAGCATATCCTCATCTGTCGTACCTGGGTGAGAAGAAATAAAGTATGGAATAAGATATTGTTCTTTTCCTGCTTCTTTTGAATAGCGTTCAAATAACTCTTTAAAACGAAAATAGCTACCAATCGGTGGTTTCATCATACGTGACAAGGTGCTTTTTTCAGTATGCTCTGGAGCAATTTTTAAGCGTCCTCCGACATGATGAGTGACTAGCTCTTTTACATATTCTGGATCACGAATTGCCAAGTCATAACGCAAACCTGAGGCAATAAAAACACGCTTTACTCCCTGTACTTCACGGGCGCGCTTATACAATTTTGTAAGAGGTTTATGGTTTGTATTTAAGTTTTCACACACACCAGGATAAACACACGATAAACGCCTGCAAGACTCTTCAATCTTATTGCTCTTACAAGACAGTCGATACATATTGGCTGTCGGACCACCGAGATCAGAGATAATCCCTGTAAATTCTGGGATGTTATCGCGAATAGCTTCTATTTCACGAATCACTGAGTCTTCTGAGCGGCTCTGTATGATTCGACCTTCGTGTTCTGTGATAGAACAAAATGTACAACCACCAAAGCAACCACGCATAATATTAATAGAGAAACGAATCATATCGTAAGCGGGTATTTTTAAATCCCCATAAGAAGGATGTGGCTTGCGCGTATAGGGCATTTCAAAGAGACGGTCAAACTCATTTGCACTCAATGGCTGTGGTGGTGGGTTTAGCCAAACATCACGTTTACCGTGCATTTGTACCAGTGACCGTGCATTCCCCGGGTTCGTTTCAAGATGAAACACACGTGAGGCATGTGCGTATAAAACTTTGCTTTCAACCACTTGATTATGTGAAGGTAAGCGTATAACCGTTGTGCTGCGATTGAGTTTTTTAGGCCTCTCATGAAAATGAATAATTTGTGATGCGCCACTGTTGAGCTTATCTTCTATTTTTTTATCTTCGACTTGTTTATCATCAGCTTTATCACACGCATTATTTTGAGAGGTATCAGCATAAGGGTCAGCCTCTGGATACTCTATCGAGCCAACTTCATCAAGGTCAGTTGAGTCAATAAGTGTCCAACCTTCTGGCACCCCTTGTCGCATAAACCCCGTGCCACGGATATCGGTAATTTCACTGATCTTTTCGCCATAAGAAAGCCGGTGGGCTAACTCGACAATGGCGCGTTCTGCATTGCCAAATAACAGCATATCTGCTTTTGAATCGGGAAGAATGGAACGACGTACTTTCTCAGTCCAATAATCATATTGCGCAATGCGGCGTAAACTCGCCTCGATTCCACCGATAATGACAGGCACGCCCTTATAAGCTTCACGGGCACGTTGCGCATAAACTACTGTGGCACGGTTGGGGCGCTTACCTGCCACTGCACCTGCCGTGTAAGCATCATCTGATCGAGGCTTACGGTCAGCAGTATAATGGTTCACCATTGAGTCCATATTGCCCGCAGCAATACCATAGAACAGATTTGGTTTACCTAACTTACGGAAATCTTCTGCCGAGCGCCAATCGGGTTGTGAAATTATCCCTACACGAAACCCTTGTGATTCTAATAATCGACCAATAATGGCCATACCAAAGCTGGGATGATCGACATAAGCATCACCAGTGACAATAATAATGTCGCAAGAATCCCAACCTAAATCATCCATCTCATCACGCGACATAGGCAATACCGTTGCGCTACCAAACTTATGTGGCCAGAACTTTCGATAAGAGAATAAATCAGGGGCTGTAATATGCATAACCCTATTGTACCTAGATTTTTTACTGAAAACTGTATCTACTACTTTTTAGCGTAGAACATTAGAATGAGACCTTTGCACGAGTCAGTGACGAAAGAAAAATAGGCTAACATTTTACTGATTGAGGCGGAAAATGAAGCTAATAACGGGTTATTAGCTTCATTTTCAACGACAAGCAGTGAAATATTAGTTATTTTTACTCGTCACCTGACTCGTGTAAAGGTCTCAGAATATTGACATGACACGATACATTCCCTTTATTTTTGTTTTACTTTGGTCAACTGGATTTGTTGGTGCCAAGTTTGGTTTACCTTATGCCGAACCTTTTACTTTATTAATGTGGCGCATGGTTTTTGTTGTTCCCTTGTTTATCTTACTAATAATTTTATTAAAACGTCCTAAAATCAGTTTCTTTGATGCAAGTATGCAAGGGCTCATTGGACTATTGATTCATGGGGTTTACCTTGGTGCTTTGTTTGCTGCTATTGATGCTAAAATACCCTCAGGTATATCCGCGCTTATAGTAAGTTTAAACCCGCTACTAATTGCTGTATTTTCAGGCTTAGTGCTAAATACAGCAATTACAAAAAAAGAATGGTTTGGATTATTGCTGGGTTTATTTGGCGTCATGACTGTACTTTACGGGGCTGCAAGTTGGAAAGGTGTTATTACGCTTAAAGGTCTTTCATGGCTAATGCTAGCCCTACCCAGTATGGTTGCAGGCACTCTTTTACAGAAACGATATGCACAAAATGTCGATCTCATTACAGGGTCGACTTATCAATATATTTTTGCACTTGGTTTCTTTGCGCTCGTTTCTTTCTCAAGCGAAACTGGGGATGTGGACTGGAGTTTAAACTTCACTCTAACGTTAGTATGGCTAGTATTTGCATTGTCTTTACTTGCCGTATTATTGTTACTTTATATGATACGCCACGGTGAAGTTGCACGGGTATCGAGCTACTTCTACCTCATTCCGCCATTAGCCACCTTCTGGGGCTGGCTCTTTTTTGATGAACAATGGAATTGGTTAACACTACTTGGCTCTTTAATAGTGATTATTGCGTTGATAATAATCAGACCATCGCAAGTCAAAACTCAGGAATAACAACCCTCAACGGTCAAATTCCACACGCCTGCCTTTTGACCCTGAGCGTACCTGATTATTGATATAGACAATATCACCGTTAACTATGGTTGCATGAACTCTTGAACGAAACTCATAGCCATCAAATGGCGTCCAGCCTGCTCTTGATATAACCTCTTCATTATTTGCAATTACGCCCTTCTCTGTATCAATAACAACAAGATCAGCCCAATATCCTTCACGTATAAAGCCACGCTCTTTTATGTTAAAACGTTCGGCTACAGCATGGCTGGTTTTTGTAACCAAAAACTCAAGTGAGAAAATACCATTTTGATAATGCTCTAAAAGAGTCGGTAGCGCATATTCAATTGATGGCAAGCCAGAAGACGCATTGAAGTAGTTGCCTTCTTTATCGACTAAACTCCTCGGCAAATGCCCTGTTGCAATGGTATCTAAGCGGTCATCCATCAAGCCTTGAAATAAACCTGCTCGATCAATTTCAGTTTTAATAGCGGGGTCACATTTTACGAGTGCAGCTTTTTGTTCATATTCATCATCCGTAAAAGCAAGGTATGGGCAACAAACTTCAGCAGTTATAAGTTTTTCCGCAAGAACTTGGTCACTAAATAGTTCAGCTTCACTAGCCGTGGAAATATGCAAGATATGGAGTGATGCACTGTGTGATTCTGCTAACTCAATTGCTAGCTTGGTTGATTTGAGACAGGCTGCTTCACTACGAATCTTGGAGTGCATTTCAAAAGGAATGTCATCACCATAAATTTGACGATAACTTTCTTCGTTTTCAAAAATTGTGGGCGTATCTTCACAATGCGCACTAATAATAAGTGGCGCATGCTCAAAAATCACTTCAAGCGTTTGAGACTCATCAACAAGTAATGTATCTCTAGCTCCTCCCATAAAGATATTAAGACCACAAGTTGTCAAAGGATCAAGTGCTTTAATTTCTTCTAGATTATGTTGAGAAGCGCCAAAATAAAACGAATAATTAGCCAGAGACTGATTTGCAGCTGCATTCATTTTATTTTCTAAAATCTGTTCATCAAATACGTGTGGAATGCTATCGGGCAAATCAAAGTAGGTGGTAACTCCGCCTGCCACAGCAGCATGCGACTCATTTTGACTAGACGGATTATCCGTTAAAGGTGACTCCTGAAAACGAACATCAGCATCAATCATACCCGGCAACACATACTTGCCTTTTACATCCAGTACCTGCTGAACCTTCATAGAAGATAAGTCTTTGCCTATTTTCTCAATACGCCCACTTCTAATATAAATATCAGATTCGAAAATACTATTTTCATTAACTATTTTTGCATTGAGTATTAATAAAGTACCCATATTAACTGCCTAGTTACGTAAGAGACCTCTGATCAAGTCACATAAAATCTGCTGGTTTACAAGGCATCAGACCCTAGCGTGAATTTTGGGACTTGATCAGAAGTCCCTTAGACGATCCAAAGTTAAGAAAGTATAAGAATGAGGATTTTTCTCATCTGGCAAATGTTCTATGCGGCTTACCTCATTCCAGCTGTACTGTGTATAGTCAGGGAAAAATGTATCGCCCTCAAATTCTTCATCTATTAACGTCAGATAAAGCCTATCTGCATCCGCTATAAAACGATTATAAAGATGTGCACCACCAGTAATAAATATTTCATCTTGGTCATTTTTTTCTTTTTGTGCAAGCTTTAAAGCATCACCCAATGATTGTGCAACCAAACAACCTTCGATAAAAATATTTTTATTTCGACTGAGAATGATATTCAAACGCCCTGGTAGCGGACGGCCTATAGAGTCATAGGTTTTTCTGCCCATAATTATTGGGCAACCCAAGGTAGTTTTTTTAAACCATTGCAAATCAGCGGGTAAGTGCCAAGGCATTTCATTATTAAAGCCTATCACCCTATTTTTTCCCATCGCAGCAATCATGGATATTTTCATACGATTTACTGACTACTTTACTATTTTTAAAGCAGGTCGTTTAGATTTGTTTGGCTTTTTTGAAGCTGAAACTGACTTCTTGGCTTTCGGTTTATCGATTGAAGTTGGACCTTTAGGTGGAGGCGTATCATCGGGTGGTATTTCATTTTCAATATCAAATGACATGCCCTCGCCCGTTTCACTTGCATACAAAGACATTACCGCATTGATGGGTGAAAAAATCTCGTAAGGCCTGCCACCAAAGCGCGCTTTAAAACTTAAACCTTCAGCATCTATCAATAATTCTTCTGCTGCTGTTTGGCTAATATTTAATACAATTTTGCCATTATCAATATATTGGTTAGGCACCATGACTTGAGGATTTTCTGCAAACAACACCACATGAGGTGTGCCTTCGTTGTCTGTAATCCATTCATAAATGGCGCGTAATAAGTACGGCTTGTTTGAGGTAAATTGCATCCTTGCTGTTACCTATCCAATTAAGGACGTATAGCCTGCTCAGCCATTGTTAATGAAATCTGGAATAATTCCCTTGAAAAAACACGATCCATATAGTCACGGATTGGCTTAGCTTCATCAGTACTGGGTAAGTCGATACCATACTTTGGTAGACGCCATAAAATAGGTGCAATAGTCGCATCAATCAATGAAAAGTCATTGCTTAAGAAGTAAGGCTTCACTTCAAATACTTCGGCGGCTGCTAAAATGCTTTCACGCAAAATAATACGTGCTGTATCTTGGCGCTCTTTCTCATCACTTTCTAAGTCATCAACAAGAGACAACCAATCTTTCTTGATTCTAAATAATGTTAAACGTGTATGCGCACGCGAGACAGGATCAACAGGCATTAGTGGTGGATGTGGAAAACGCTCATCCAAATATTCCATAATAACGTGTGAATCATACAATACTAAGTCACGATCAACCAACGTTGGTGCAGAATTGTAGGGGTTTAAATCAGCAAGATCTTCTGGCTTATTATTAGGATCCATCTCCAAAATATCAGCTTGAATATCTTTTTCTCCTAAAACAATGCGAACACTGTGACAAAGAGGGCAATCAGGTAAGGTGAACAGCGTCATAACCGAACGGCGGTTGGCAACTGATGTCATTAAACACTCCTAAAAAGCTGGTTAGTCCAACTATAAATAACAAAAAGGGCTACCGAAAAGGTAGCCCGAGGATTCTATACTAAAAACATGGTTTTGGGTATTGCTTATTCACCCTAATACAACAGTCTCTAGTGTATATCTTTCCAGTACTCTTTTGATAGTGCGTAAGCAAAACCAAATAATACTAATAAAAATAACAGCGTTAAAATACCGTACATCTTACGTGATAGTTGTGCGGGCTCACTCACATACGCTAAGAAGTTAGTAATATCATGCACCAACTTATCGTATTCAGAACCTGTCATTTTACCTGGCTTAGATATCGTTAACTTTGGCGCTCCATGATGCTCACCTTCTTCAGCGTGCTCAAGTGTCTGCCAACCTTGAAGGTTACCTAAAACGTGTGGCATACCTACATCTTTAAAGACAGTGTTGTTTACGCCTACAGGACGTGAAGGATCAAGATAAAAACCTTTAAGGTAAGAATAAATCCAATCAGCACCACGAGAACGCCCTACTAAAGAAAGATCAGGAACACTGGTTCCAAATGCTTCCGCAGCTGCTTTAGGAGAATAAGCCGTCTTCATTAAAGAACCTACTTTTACTTTTTTACCGTCTTCACCACGGATAAAAATTAGCTCATTTGTTAGTTTAGTAACATCATCTTCAGACATATTATTTTCAGTACTAATACCAATATCTTCTGCAACACGATTAAATCGACTAAACTTCAATGAATGGCAACCAGAACAGTAGTTTTGATAGTACTTAGCACCACGTTGCAAACTGGGCTTATCATCCAAGTTCACATTTGCGCTTTGTAGTGCCACACCATGACCTGCACTACCACCCATACTTGCCAGAATACCAATAACTAAGACCGGAACAATTAATACAAAGATCCATTTACGAATACTATTACTCATGATGTAACCCTCTCTGGAACTGTTTGCTCTGCATTACAACCACGCATCATTAACGGTAATAACAACGTTAATGCTAGGTAGCCTATAGGCCAAATCCACTGCCACATGATTTGTCCTGCACTTACAGCGTCATCTGGGTTATAGCGCCAGAAATCAATTCCTACCACCACAGCCGCAAGTACGATAAAGCCAATCACATAACGAGATAGATTAGTTTTGCTATGAATCAATATAACGGCAAAGAACAAGAAGTAAATCTCGGTCATACGCACACCTAATTCTTTGTATTCAGGGGTTACTGCTTTTACACCTAAATAACCAAGAATCATAAATACAGCTGCAAATATTGCAAGATTAAGCATATGCGCTGTATTACGGTAACGCCATGATTTAATTGGATTACGATCTAACCAAGGTAGTAAGAACAACATTATGATTGCTCCAAACATCGCCAATGTACCCATGAATGGGGACAAGGTCACGGCACGAAGAACCGTATAAAATGGAGTAAAGTACCAAACAGGCGCAATGTGCTCAGGTGTCTTCAATGGATTAGCAGGCTCAAAATTAGCATGCTCTAGGAAGTAACCACCCATTTCAGGCGCAAAGAATATAATCGCAAAAAATGCCATTAAGAAAACAACAATCGCTGGAATATCATGCACTGTGTAGTAAGGATGGAATGGAACACCATCAAGTGGGATACCCTTCTCATTCTTAAGCGCTTTAATCTCAACACCATCGGGGTTGTTTGAACCGACCGTATGTAATGCAACAATATGAACAAACACCAATGCCACAAGAATCAATGGGACAGCCGCTACATGAAAGGCAAATAATCGATTCAAGGTTGGGTCAGAGATAACAAAGTCACCACGAATCCAAATTGACAAACTATCACCGACCACAGGAATAGTCTGGAATAAGTTAATAATAACTTGCGCACCCCAGAATGACATCTGCCCCCAAGGTAGCATGTATCCCATAAAGGCTTCTGCCATCAAGGCTAAATACAATGCCATACCGATCAACCAAACTAGCTCACGTTTGCCTTTGTAGGAGCCGTACATAATCCCACGAAACATATGGAAATACACCACAATAAAGAAAGCGGAAGCCCCTGTGGAATGCATATAGCGGATAAACCAACCACCTGGCACATCACGCATAATGTATTCAACCGATGCAAAAGCAAGCTCTGCATCAGGTTTGTAGTGCATGGTTAAGAAGATACCCGATACAATCTGGATAACTAAAACCAACATAGCTAAAACACCAAAGTAGTACCACGCATTAAAGTTTTTAGGTGCGTAGTATTCAGACATATGATCTTTCCATGTCTGAATAATAGGGAAACGTTCGTCAACCCAACCTAAAATACCCGTTGCTTCTGTAGTTCTTGGATAAGCAGCCATTATGCAGCACCTCCGTCTTCACCAACGAGAATAACTTCATCAGTTTTATAAAAATGTGGGGGAACGACCAAATTTGTTGGAGCAGGCACATTCTTAAATACGCGACCTGCAAGGTCAAAACGTGAACCATGACAAGGACAGTAAAAACCACCTTTCCAATCTGCACCTAAATCAGCCGGTGCGAGTTCTGGTCTGTAAGTAGGAGAACAACCAAGGTGCGTACAAATACCAATAAGGACAAGCATTTCAGGCTTTCTTGCGCGTGCTGCATTCTTAGCGTATTCAGGTTGTTGCGTATCAACAGCAGAAGCTGGATCAGCGAGTAAGCCATCATTGCTCGGTAAGTCAGTCAGCATTTTCTCAGTACGCTTAATAACCCAGATAGGCTTTCCACGCCAAATAACACGTATTAACTGCCCTGGCTCAACCTTGCTGATATTAACCTCAACCGGTGCACCGGCCGCTTTGGCGCGTTCGCTTGGCATCCACGAGATAAGAAGCGGTGCTGCAAACGCGGCAGTACCTGCTGCGCCCACAACAGATGTTGCTGCAACCAGCATACGTCTACGCCCTTTATCTACTGTACTCGAATCAGAATCTGACATGATTCATGTTCTCCACATAAATTATTAATCTGAATAACATATCATTAAGCCTCAATTATCTAGCCCTAATGTATGCGTTTAAAAACCGCAATATCTTCGTTCAACTGGTGAAAAAGGTCAAGTCAAATTATCTAATACCACAAGCTTTTTGATAGTATTATATGAAAAATTGGTATATGAGGCCTTTGCACGACTAGGTAGCGAAAAAAAATCAGATAAAATCTCACTGATTGAGGAGGAAAATGGAGCTAATTAAGCGACTGCTCGCAGAGCTTATACTTTAGTGAACGAGTTATTAGCAAGTTTTTCAACTAAGAACGGTGGGATTTCAGGCATTTTTACTCGTCATCCGAGTCGTACAAAGGTCTCTATTAAGTTGTTAATTTTTTTTGTAAATTAATCACAACAAATCACAAACATAAAAAAACCTGTTTCAAGAACAGGTTTTTTTATGTTTCAATTGAAGAAGAAATCAGTCTTAGCCAAGCTTCTTCTTTACTTCCTCAAGTACTTTATCACTTGAGGTAGCAACAACCGTAAATAACTGACCTTTCTTCTCATAGTAATCAGCCAAAGGTGCTGTCATTTCGTCATAAGTATCAAGACGCTTGCTGATTGCTTCTACTGTCTCATCAGCACGTTGAATCGTTTTGCTACCACATTTATCACAAATACCTTCAACTTTAGAAGGCATGCTTTTCACGTTGTAAATTGCCTGACAATCAGTGTTCTCACAAGTACGACGAGTCGTTAAACGGTCATAGATTACATCACGTGGCACATCAAGATTGACTACAAAATCAAGCTCTACGCCGATTTTTTCTAGTAATACACCTAATGCATCCGCTTGTGGGATTGTACGTGGGAAGCCATCAAGCAAGAAACCATTCTTACAGTCATCTTCTAGTAAACGCTCACCCATGATATTCATGATTAATGAATCAGGTACAAGATCACCTGCATCCATAAAGCCTTTTGCTTCTTTACCTAAATCTGTGCCAGCAGTTACTGCACCACGTAAAATGTCGCCTGTTGAGATTTGTACTGAACCGTCAACTTGGGTTAAAAGCTTTGCAACAGTACCTTTACCAGCGCCTGGTGCGCCTAATAGAATGAGTTTCATAATTTTTCCTGACTGGGTTAATAAGTTAATTTGCGGGCATTCTAATGAAATGTCCTGTTGTAAGCAAATTGGCATGCGTTATACTTCATTCTTTTTTCATAAACTTATGTATTTAACATGAAATTATCTGCCTTAACCGCCCTATCCCCCGTCGATGGTCGCTATGCCAGCAAGACCAGCTCACTGCGCAAATTCTTTAGTGAATACGGCTTAATCAAGCACCGTGTATTGGTTGAAGTACGCTGGTTGCAAGCCTTAGCCAATGACAACAAAATTACCGAAGTTCCTGCATTTTCTGCGGATGCTAATACAACACTAGAAAATATTTTAGATAGTTTCAGTGAAGAAGACGCACAGCGCATCAAAGAAATAGAGCGCACTACCAATCACGATGTAAAAGCGGTTGAATATTATTTAAAAGAAAAAATCGAAGATAATACTGAGCTACATGCCGTAACTGAGTTCATCCACTTTGCTTGTACCTCAGAAGATATAAACAATCTATCGCATGCCTTAATGCTAAAAGGCGGGCGTGATACGGTAATGCTTCCTGAAATGGATCAGCTAATCGTAGCCATCAAAGGATTAGCACATGATTACGCAGAAATACCCATGCTATGTCGCACCCACGGACAACCTGCTTCGCCATCGACACTAGGCAAAGAAATGGCAAACGTGGTTTATCGTTTGCAACGCCAGCGCGATCAAATAGCAAATGTAGTGATTTTAGGAAAAATCAACGGCGCAGTGGGTAACTATAACGCTCACTTAAGCGCCTACCCTGATTTAAATTGGCAAGACTTTGCTAAGAATTTTGTCGAAGACCTTGATGTGACATGGAACCCTTACACCACTCAAATTGAACCGCATGACTATATTGCAGAAATGTTTGATGCTACGGGGCGCTTTAATACCATCGTCATCGACTTTTGCCGTGATATTTGGTCATATATTTCTATTGGTTATTTCAAGCAAAAAGTCATTGCAGGCGAGGTAGGTTCATCCACCATGCCTCACAAAGTCAACCCGATTGATTTTGAGAACGCCGAAGGCAATATGGGCATGGCAAATGCGATGATGACACACCTTTCTCAAAAGCTTCCTGTTTCTCGTTGGCAACGTGATTTGACCGACTCGACCGTTTTAAGAACGCTTGGCGTAGGATTTGGTCACACCAGTATTGCAATTCAATCAACGCTTAAAGGTATTTCAAAGTTAGAAGTAAATGAAGCCGCGATTGCAAAAGATTTAGATAGCAACTGGGAAGTATTGGCCGAGCCGGTACAAACCGTTATGCGTCGTTATGGCATTGAAAAGCCTTACGAAAAACTCAAAGAATTAACTCGTGGTCAACGCATTAATGCGGAGATGATGGCAGAATTTATTGAGAAGCTTGAGATTCCGCAGGATGCTAAAAAGTTATTGCTGGAAATGTCACCTGCTAGTTATATTGGCAATGCGATTGAGCAAGCTAAAAACGTATAAACGAATGATACTTAGCTCATTGTTTCTATCCCCTCCCAAACCCTCCCCTTGCTAAGTGGAGGGAGCTTACAACAATGTCTAAAAAATCCATATTCGGCGACATCACAGTAGAAGACTTTCTCGCCAACTACTGGCAAAAGAAGCCTTTGGTAATCCGTAACGCCTTCCCTGATTTTGAAATGCCCTTCACTGCAGAAGAGCTAGCAGGGCTTGCGGTTGATACCGATGCACCGTCGCGCATGATTATCGAGCATGGCTTAGCCCCTGAAAATAAACCTTGGCAGGTAAAGCTCTCACCCTTTGAGGATGAAGATTTCACTAGCCTGCCTGATAGCCATTGTACTTTTTTGGTTAACGATTTAGAGCGATACATTCCAGAGTTAGGCAATCTCATTGAGCCGTTTCGTTTTATCCCTGATTGGCGAATAGATGACTTAATGGTCAGCTACGCAGAAGACCAAGGCACGGTTGGCCCGCACACCGACGACTACGATGTATTTTTAATCCAAGGCGAAGGCAAGCGTCGCTGGAAAGTAATCACCAACGATGATTACAATCAAGAGCTTATCCCAGATTTACCCATCGCGCTCTTAACAGAATTTGATGAAGATGAAGACTGGCTACTCGATACCGGCGACATGCTTTATCTGCCACCCAATATGCCGCACTACGGTGTTGCAGAGGGTGCCTGCTTTACTTTTTCTATTGGTTTTCAGTCACCTACAACTCTTAGCTTAGTGCAGAACTGGCTTGAAAGCTTTAGCCAAGAGAATAGCCAAACGGATGAACTGAAACAACGCTTTACAGACAAAGGTCGTGTGGTCCAAAAAAACTCTGGCGAAATCACACAAAGTGATATTGCCATATTAAGCCAACAAATTAAAAGTGCCATTCAAAACCAAGAGAAAGGTCTCTCCGTATTTTTAGGCAAACAACTCACTGAAACCCGTGGTGAAAGACCAGAAATGGACGAGAGCACGTCTCCCCAAACTTTTCATAAAGACACAGATTACGAGCGAGAAAGCTGGCTACGCATGGCGTATATTGATGAGAAAAACATAACAGATAAAGAAAAAGGCAAAAATATACTTCACTTTTTTGCAGACGGGCATCATGTTGAGTTACCCCTAGCTCTGAAACCTAATGTACAAGAACTCTGCGAGAATTATTTTTTCACCAGCGAAGCATTAAAGCCTTTAACTAAAAATTCCGCTTTCAAGAAATTTTTCACTCAGCTAATTAATGAAGGCGGGGTTCACCCGTGATATTAGAAGTAGCTATTCTTGATGTGAAGCCCAACGAAAACGAAGCATTTGAAACGGCTTTTAAAAAAGCGCAGACCATCATATCCAGCATGAAAGGCTATGTGTCTCATCAACTCCAAAAGTCGATAGAAAACCCTAATCGTTATGTTTTACTGGTCAACTGGGAAA